>NZ_JBYTAE010000005.1:44373-103703 GCF_058787875.1 Hydrogenophaga sp. FW305-3-2-15-A-LB1
ACACGCTCGCGCTGCACGGGGGGGCCGCCCCCGCCCCCCCCCCCCTGGGGGGGGCGGGGGGTGCGCGCCGCCGACAGCGGAATCGGTTCACACGACGCGGCGGGGCGCACCAGGGTGTCCATGTTCATTTCACCTCGAATCGGGCGACGTTGTTGCGCGCGTAGCGCGTCACGTCGAACGGCTTGCCACGCACAGTAACCTGAGCGACCTCGGCACGGCCAAGCACCACGGTGTAAGGCGGCGCGCTGGAAAAATCGACGGCGTCACCGGCTTGCAGAACGCGCTGGATGACGACACTGCCGGAGCCATTGACGACCTCCACCCAAGATTCGCCGGTGGCGGCAATGGTGAGCAGGCTGCCCGATGCGGGTGCGGCAGGCGCCGCGGCAGCCGGGGCCACGGGCGGCACCGCAGCCACGGCCGGAGCAGCCGCAGGCGACGCGGACACCGGTGCGGGTGCCGCCACAGGCGCCGCGGGTGTCGCACCTCCTGTGGGAGGAGCCACAGGCGCACCTGCCGCAGCGGGTTCCTGAACAGGCTCGGGCTCCACCGCCGCCACCGGTTCCGCCGGTTGCTCCAGCGGCGTGACCACGTTGCCCGCCTCGGCCTGCGCAGGCTCCTGCGCGGACTCTTCCGCGCGCGGCAGGAACACGATCACCAGCGCGCCCAGCAGCAGCACGATCGCGGCCAGCAGCGCGGGGCGCGAGAGCCAGCTCAAGGGGTTGATGGGGGCCGGGTCGTGCGCGGGCTGGAAGGGGGCGTTGATCGCATGGCGCGAACCACCCAGTTCAGGGATGCCTCCCTGCGGAATCTGTTCGAGGATCGGCGCCGGATCCACCTTGAGGTGGCGGCATGCGCTGGACGCCAGCGCGCGCGCGAAGGTCAGGTCGGGCAGTTCGCTGTAGCGCCCTGCTTCCAGGGCTTCGAGTTTTTTCACCGGGACCTTGAGGGCCGCGGCGAGCGCTGCAATATGCAAGCCCGCCGCCTCGCGCGCCGCGCGCAGCAGCACCGGGCGCGAAGCACCCTCCCCGGCCGCCGTGGCGCCCTCGTTGGCATACACCTCATTCATCAAATGCTCTCCGCTGATACGACGCCCACTCACGCGAGTCCGGATAACGCCGGCTCAGTTGCTGGGCCAGTTGGGCCATGGCTTCGGCGTTGCCCATGCGGTGCTCCACCTTGATGCCCAGCCACAGGGTTTCGGCATTGGCCAGCTCGCTGTTGTTCAGCCGGCGAATGGTGAACTGCGCCTTCGCGTTCTCGCCGCGGCGGAACTGCAAGGCCGCCAGGTTGTAGGCCGTGATGGGGTTGCCAGGATCGAGCTCGTAGGAGCGCGCCAGACTGCCCTCTGCTTCTTCAAACTGCGCCGCCCGCACCTGGCAGATGCCCTTGACCATCAGGGTCTTGGCCTGGCCGCCGTACACCGGGCTGGCCAGCGCCTGCTGGAACAGCTCGATCGCCTGCGGGTAGCGGCCTTGCTGGCACGCGAACAGGCCGTAGTGGTGCAGCACGTCCGGATCGCGCGGGCTGAGCAGTTGCGCGCGCTTGAAGCTGTCTTCCGCGAGCCGCAGTTCGTTCAGCCGCGCGTACACCAGGCCGCGCAGCGTGTAGGCCGGCGCATAGTTCGGATCAGCGGCCAACGCCAGCTTGATCTCGTCGAGCGCCACCGTGGTCTGGCCCTGCTCGAAGTAGCCCGAAGCCAGCTCCACCCGAATGCGCGCGCGCTTGCGCGCTTCGGGCTCGTCCGACTCGGTGACCGGTTCGGCACCGGCTGCCACGGCAGCGGCCGTGGTGGCGGGCAGGCCGCGCGTTTGCGCACAGCCGGCCAGCAACACCAGCAGCACACCCAGCCAGAAGCTGGCCACCATGCCACGCGAGCGCGTGCCATGCGCCCCAAAACCGGTGCGGGTCGGATGTGTCATGCCTGCCTTTCCTTTTGAACGAAACGAATGGGGCGCTCGCTGGCATTGCTGCGCCGTTGCGCCAGGCGCTTGGCCGCGTTGGTGCGGTCCAGCACATCGCCCGCGAGCTGACCGCAGGCGGCATCGATGTCGTCCCCACGCGTCTTGCGCACCGTGGTGACCACACCGGCTTCATTGAGCATCTGCCCGAAGCGCTGCACCACCGCGCGTGGAGAGCAGGTCAGCCCCGAGTCCGGGAAAGGGTTGAAAGGAATCAGGTTGATCTTGCACGGCACACCGCGCTCGCCATGCTGCTTGAGCAGGGCCAGCAATTCGCGGGCGTGCTCGGGCTGGTCGTTCACCCCGTCGAGCATGCAGTACTCGAAAGTGATGAAGTCGCGTGGCGCCGCCGGCAGGTAGCGCAGGCAAGCGTCCAGCAGTTCGGCGATGGGGTACTTGCGGTTCAAGGGCACGAGGTCGTCGCGCAGGGGGTCGTTGGGGGCGTGCAGCGACACCGCCAGGGCCACTGGACAATCCTGCGCCAGGCGATCGATCATCGGCACCACGCCCGAGGTGGACACCGTCACGCGGCGGCGCGACAGGCCGTAGCCATGGTCATCGAGCATGGCGCGCAGCGCCGGCACCAGCGCGTGGTAGTTCTGCAAGGGTTCGCCCATGCCCATCATGACCACGTTCGTGATCACGCGTTCCCCGCGTTTCAGGTGACGGCGAAGAAAATGCTCGGCATGCCACAGCTGGGCCAGGATCTCACCGGTGGTGAGGTTGCGCGAAAAGCCCTGGTGGCCGGTGGAGCAGAAGCGGCAGCCCACGGCGCAACCGGCCTGGGAGGAAATGCACAGCGTGCCGCGGTCTTCCTCGGGGATGAACACGGTTTCCACCGCGTTGCCATCGCCCACATCGAAGAGCCACTTGATGGTGCCGTCGGCCGAGTCCTGGCGCGAGAGCACGGGCAGGTCGGTGATGGTGCAGACGCCGGGCAGCTTGTCGCGCAGGCTGCGCGCCAGGTCCGTCATCTGGGCGAAGTCCGACGCCCCTTTTTGATGGATCCAGCGAAACAGCTGGACGGCGCGAAAGCGCTTCTCGCCCAGCTGCTCGCAAAAGGCGGCCAAACCCTCGAGATCGAAGTCGAGCAGATTGGCCGTCATACCATGATCAACGCGAGTAGACGTTGAGGCCGGCAAAGAAGAATGCCACTTCGGCGGCAGCCGTCTCGGGCGCGTCCGAGCCGTGCACGGCGTTGGCGTCGATGCTGTCGGCGAAGTCGGCGCGGATGGTGCCGGCAGCGGCCTTCTTGGGATCGGTGGCGCCCATCAGGTCGCGGTTCTTGGCGATGGCGCCTTCGCCTTCGAGCGCCTGGATCATCACGGGGCCGGAGATCATGAAGTCGACCAGGTCCTTGAAGAAGGGACGGGCCTTGTGCACGGCGTAGAAAGCTTCGGCTTCGCCGCGCGAGAGGTGGGCCATGCGAGCGGCCACGACCTTCAGGCCAGCGGCTTCAAAGCGGGCGTAAATCTGGCCGATGACGTTCTTGGCGACGGCGTCGGGCTTGATGATCGAGAGGGTGCGTTCGATGGCCATAGGAATCCTGAAGTTTCTTGGTTGAATTTGCCGAAGCCACAAGGCCTCACAAAGCCCACGATTCTACATTGCTCGGGTGTCCGTGCCGTGGAACGTGGGCGTGGGAAGCGCCATTCAGCGCCCGCCCGAACGTCCGCCACCCCGGCGCCGGCCACCGCCCGGCGGGCCTCCGCGGCCGGCGTCCTGCTCGCGCCGGCGCTGCAGGGCGTCCTGACCGATGTAACCGAAGGAGGTTTTCATCGGGTCCGGCTGCGAACCCGCACTCCCCTGCCCCTTGCCCGGGCCCTTGGCGCCACGCGGCTTGGCGCCACCCGGCGCCCCGCCCATGCCGTAGCCGCTGTTGGTCCGGCGATCGCCGAAACCGGGGCCGTCCGCACGGCTGCCTGGCGGTTTGCCCTGGGTGCGGCCTCCCTTGCCGCCTTGTTTGCCCCGCTGGGCAGGGTGCCGGCCGCCGGGGCGCGGGCCACGCGGCTCGTCGGCCTCCACCAGCCCTGCCGCGGCGGTCAACCGGGCGATGTCGCGGTCGTCGAGTTCCAGCCACACGCCGCGCTTGAGCCCGCGCGGCAGCATCACCGCGCCATAACGGATGCGGATCAGCCGGCTGACCGCATGGCCAACGGCTTCGAACATGCGGCGCACCTCGCGGTTGCGGCCCTCGCCGATCGTCACGCGGTACCAGCAGTTGGCGCCCTCGCCGCCGCCATCCTCGATGGAGGCGAACTGGGCCACGCCGTCGTCCAGGCGCACGCCGTCCAGCAGCCGCTGTTTCTCCTCGTTGGACAAGGCGCCCAGCACGCGCACGGCGTATTCCCGCTGCAAACCGAAACGGGGGTGCATCAGCCGATTGGCCAGTTCGCCCGAGTTGGTCAGCAACAGCAGGCCTTCGGTGTTGAGGTCGAGTCGGCCCACCGACTGCCACTTGCCCTGCATCAGCTTGGGCAGGCGGCGGAACACGGTCGGGCGGTTCTGCGGGTCGTCGTGAGAGACCACCTCCCCGGCGGGCTTGTGGTAGGCCAGCACGCGCGGCGGCGGCGGCGTCATGCGCACGCGCACCGGCTTGCCGTTGACCTTGATGACGTCCCCGAACTGGATGCGCTGCCCGATGTGGGCTGGCTCGCCGTTGACCGAGATGCGGCCTTCCAGGATGAGTTGCTCCATCTCCAGCCGCGAGCCCATGCCGGCCTGCGCCAGCACCTTGTGCAGCTTGGGCGACTCGGCCTGCGGCGCGAGCACGCGCTTGGTCGGCAGCGGCAGGGCTTGCTCCTGTTCTGCATCGAAGGCCCCGCTGACCACGTCGTCGAAACGCAGGGCTTCGGCATCGGCGGCCTCTCGAGGGCCCGCGACAGGGGCCGGCTCCATGCCCGCGGCCTGAGGCGGCACCGTGTTCTCGGCGGGCGGCAACGTCGCGTCGGGGGTCGACTCAGGCGTCGCTGGGGGGGTGTTCGCCGGGTTCATGGTGTTCCTGGGTGGAGGGATCGGCTCTCTGCAGATCGGGGGTGGGGGTCTCGGCGTCAGCCGGCAAGTCGGCGGTCGCCGTTGCTTCGGGCGCATCCGCCACGGCAATCTCGGTATCGATCGCGACCTCTGCCACTTCGGGCGACAGGTTGGACGACAGCGCTTCGAAGTCCAGCCGGTCCAGGGCCGATTCCTGGATTTCATTGCCCTCGAGTGGGGGCAACTGATCGAGCGACGACAGGCCCAGGTCGTCGAGAAACTGGCGCGTGGTGGCGAACAGCGCGGGACGGCCCACGGTTTCGCGGTGGCCGATGACCTCGACCCAACCCCGGTCCTCCAACTGCTTGATGATGAGCGAGTTGATGGTCACGCCGCGGATGTCTTCCATGTCGCCCCGCGTCACCGGCTGGCGGTAGGCAATGATGGCCAGCGTCTCCATGGTGGCGCGGCTGTAACGAGGCGGCTTTTCGGGGTGCAAACGGTCCAGGTAGGGGCGCAGTTCGGGCCGGCTCTGGAAACGCCAGCCACTGGCCACTTGCACCAGTTCGACGCCGCGGCCGGTCCATTCCAGTTGAAGGTCGACCAGCAAGGTCTTGAGCGTGTCCGCCGAGACTTCGGCGTCGAACAGCGTGCCCAGTTCCCGCACAGACAGGGGCTGGGGCGCGCAGATCAACGCCGTCTCGAGGACGCGCTTGGCATCCGTGGTGTTCATGGTGTCAGTCTGTCAAAAACCGGCATGGACCGGGACGGTACAGGGGTGGGCACGGGGCCCGTTGCTCAAACCGGCGAGGACGGCGGTGGCCGTCGGCTCGGAACGCCGGGGAAGAACCTGTTGCCTGGCAGGGCAAAAATTGGGGGATCGTGAGGTCAGGACCTCGACACGCCGCGCAGCGGGGGTCGCACGGTAGCGCTCACTCGAGGAATCCGCTGCCCAGACCCGGCTCATTGTACCGGAGGCCGTTGCCATCGATGGCGGCCAGCAGGTCCGGCGGCGGGGCCGATTGAAACGCCAGCGGCTCGCCGGTGATCGGATGCCGCAGCGACAGGCGCGCCGCATGCAGGGCCTGGCGGCCCATGCCCCAGAGCGGGCGACCACCGTAGAGCGCATCCCCGACCAGGGGATGACCCAACCAGGCCATGTGCACGCGGATCTGGTGCGTGCGCCCCGTGTGAAGCTTGCAGGCCACCAGGCAGGCCTGGTCAGACCCATCGAGCAGGCGGATGGTGGTCTGCGCCGTTTTCCCGATGCCGGTGTCGGCGCGCACGACGGCCATGCGCAGGCGGTTGTGCACGTCGCGCCCGATGGGCTGGTCCACGCCCTTCTCGGCCGCGCCCTGCCAGCGGCCATGGGCCAGGGCAAGGTACTGGCGATTCACCTCGCGCGCGGCGATGGCTCGCACCAGCGCCTCCACGGCCTGGCGCGATTTGCCCACGAGCATGAGGCCCGAGGTGTCCTTGTCCAGGCGGTGCACGATACCGGCGCGCGGCAACGCCGCAGCGCCGGCGTGGTGCGCCAGCAGACCGTTGAGCAACGTGCCGGTCCAGTGCCCCGCCGCCGGGTGCACCACCAGGCCGGCGGGCTTCTGGATCACCAGCAGGTCGGCGTCCTCGAACACCACGTCCAGCGCCATGGCCTGCGCCACAAAGGCCTGCGCCTGCTGCGTGGGGCGCAGCTCCACCGCCAACCGGTCGCCCACGGCGATGCGGGCCGACGGCTTGCGCAGGGCCGTGCCACGCATCACGACAGCGCCGTCGGCCATCAGTTGCTGCAGGTAGGAACGGGAGAATTCGGGAATCAGCTGTGCCAGCGCGCGATCGATGCGCCAGCCATGCATGGCAGCGGGTACTTCGCAGATCCGCGTTTCCATTTCCGCCGTGAGTTCGTCGAGCACGGCGCCCGCCTCCGATTCGAGACCCGGCATGGAACCTCCTGTCACATCCCCCGTCGATATAATTTGCGAAGCCAAGTCCATTGTTCCGTTGTAAAGGTGCACCCGTGAAGTTGACGTCCAGATTATCGGCTGTGCCCCTGTGCGCGATGGCCTCGGCGCTGGTGCTCAGCGCATGCAGCACCACGCCCGTGGATGAAACGGCCGGCTGGAGCCCGAACCGAATCTACAGCGAAGCGACCGAAGAGCGTGCCGCCGGCAACTACGAGAAGTCGGTGACGCTGTACGAAAAGCTCGAAGGCCGTGCCGCCGGCACCCCCCTGGCCCAGCAGGCCCAGCTCGACAAGGCTTACGCGCAGTACAAGGCCGGCGAACAAGCCCAGGCGCTGGCCACCCTCGACCGCTTTCAGAAGCTCCATCCCACCAGCCCGGCGATGGACTATGCCCTGTACCTCAAGGGGCTGGTGAATTTCAACGACAACCTCGGCCTCTTCGGCTCGCTGGCGCGTCAGGATCTGTCCGAACGCGATCAGAAAGCCGCCAAGGAATCGTTCGAAGCGTTCCGCGAGCTCGTCTCGCGGTTCCCGGATTCCCGCTACAGCCCCGATGCCCGGGACCGCATGACGTACATCGTCAACTCGCTGGCGCAGTACGAGGTCCATGTCGCGCGCTACTACCACAGCCGGGGCGCCTACGTGGCGGCCATCAACCGCGCTCAGACGGCCTTGACCGACTACGTCAACGCGCCGGCCCTCGAAGAAGCCCTCTTCATCATGCTGCGGTCCTATGAGGCGCTGGGCCTGACGCAGTTGCGCGACGACACCCGCCGCGTGATGCAGGCCAGCTACCCGAACAGCGAGTACCTGAGCCAGGGTTTCAAGTCCAAAGACGATCCCTGGTGGAAGATCTGGTAAGCACCAGCGCATCGAGGCGGGCGACCATGTCCGCCTCGTCCACCAGCCGGCTCATGGCCGGCAACGCCCCCAGCAGACGGTTGCCATAAGACCGGGTGACCAAGCGCCGGTCGCCGATCACCAGAATCCCCTGGTCGGTCTCGGAGCGGATCAAACGCCCTGCCCCCTGCTTGAGCGCCATGGCGGCTTCGGGCAGAAAGGCGTCGTTGAAAGCGCTCAAGCCCTGCGCCTCCAGGCGCTGGCCGCGCGCCTGCATCAAGGGATCGTCCGGTGGTGGAAAAGGCAGCTTGTCGATGACCAACAGCTGCAGCGCGTCGCCGGGCAGATCCACGCCCTCCCAGAACGACGCCGACGCCACCAGCACGGACGGTTCGCCCGCTTGGCGAAACCGCGCCAACAGCGCGCGCTTGGACAAGCGCCCCTGCGCCAACACCTGAAGCGGCGCGCAACGCCCTTGCGCCACCAGGCCCTGCAGATGATCAGCCATGCGCGATGCGGCGCGCAAAGTGGTGGTCAACACCAGGGTGCGGCCACCCAGTCGGGATGCCCAGCGCGCCACCGCGTCGGCGAGCGCCGGCGTGTGAGAGGCGTCGGCGGGCTCGGGCAGGTCGTGGGGCACATACAGCGCCGCCTGGGCCGCGTGATCGAACGGGCTGGGCACGCGCAGGGTGCGCAAACCCGGCAGCGCATCCAGACCGAGGCCCCGGGTGAACCAGCTCAGCCCGTCGTCGCTGCCCAAGGTCGCCGACGAGAACACCCAGCTGCGCCGGCCCGCCGATTCGTCCAGCAAGGGCTGGAACAGGCGGGCGCTGTCGGACGGCGCGCACACGGCGCGCCAATGCCGGGCTTCACCCCACTCCACCCAGCGAACCATGTCGGTCGCCGGCATGCCGGTGGCCATGCCTTGCCACACCGACAGCAAGGCCTGCACCCGCGCCTGCAGGCGCTCCAGTTCCGCCGAGGCTTGCGCGGTGGCGGTCAGCGCCTCCTGGCTGGCCGTCAACGCCTGGCTCAGTTCGATGCCGCAGCGCTGCCAGTCGGCCGCGTCAACACCTTCGGGCGCCATGCCTTGCCAACGGTAGCGGCCACCACTGCCACCGGCCTGGCGGGGCAAGGCGGCCATCGCGCGCGCGGCCTGTTCGATCGCCAGTGCCAGGTGGGCCCACGGCCGCTGGCCCCGCGCCCACTGCGGCCCCTGGGTGGCCAGATCGCGCGCCAGTTCCCGCAACTGCCCCGTCCCGAGCGTGCGCCCCAGAAACGGAATGCCGGTGTCGTTCAGCTGATGCGCTTCGTCGAACACCACCACCTCGGCGGCTGGCAGCAACGAGGCCACGCCCGACTCCAGCAACAGCTGATCCGAAAAGAACAGGTGGTGGTTGATCACCACCCACTCGGCCTGCAAGGCCTCGCCGCGCGCGCGGTTGACATGGCAATCGCCGTGGCGCGGGCAGCTCGCGCCCAGGCAGTTGTCCCGGGTGGATGTGACCATCGGGCGCAGCGGCGAGCGTTCGTCCAGGGCCTCCAGTTCGGCCAGGTCGCCGCTGCGCGAGCGGTTCGCCCAGCTCAGCACCTGGGCCAACCCGGCCGTGATGGCAGGGTCGCGCAGGCCGACCGACGCCGGCCCATGCAAGGCCTGCTCCAGTCGATGCAGGCAGACGTAACTCGACCGCCCCTTGAGCAGGGCCACGCGCACCGGCAGACCGAGTGCGCGAACCACGGCGGGAATGTCGCGCGTGAACAGCTGGTCCTGCAAGGCCTGGGTGGCGGTGGACAGCAGAGCACGCCGGCCACTGAGCAGCAAGGGCACGAGGTAGGCGAAGGTCTTGCCCACCCCGGTGCCCGCTTCGACGGCCAGGCCATGGCCGTCTTCGATGGCGCGGGACACGGCGGCGGCCATGTCGAGCTGCCCCTGACGCGGGCGCAGACTGCCGTGCGCGCGCGCCAAGGGTCCGTCGGCGGCAAACGCGGCTGCCACGCCGTTTTCAAGCGCGCTCAAGCCGCCTCCAGGCCCTGCCAGGCACCGTTGAGCAGGCCCACGCCGCCGGACGGCGGACCGGCGCGCAAGGGTTCACGGTTTCGGCCTTTGCCGGGCTTCGCGCAGCGCATATGTGGATACCATTGCACCCATTTCCCCACCCGCACAGACCGATCAGCACCTTCATGTCCAAAGGCTACCGCATCCAGGCCTCCACCGGCATCCACCGGGGCGATCGCGATTACCAGCAAGACCAGGTCAGCCTGCTGCACCATCCGCGCCACGGCACCTGCCTGCTCGCGGTGCTGGCCGACGGGATGGGGGGTCGCAGCGGCGGACGCAAAGCCTCCGACCAGGTGATGCTCACGGCGCGGCAGCTGTTCGAGCGCTACGACCCCGAGACGGACGATGCCGCCGCGCTGCTGCGCCAGATCGTCGAAGAGTCGCACCTGGTGATCAAGCTCACGGCTGTCTCGGCCGAACAGGAGCCGCACAGCACCATCGCCGCCTTCCTCATCAACCCGGGTGGCGACAGCCACTGGGTGCACGCAGGCGACTCGCGCATCTACCACTTCCGCAATGGCCGGATGGTCTTTCGCACGATGGACCATTCCTACGTGCAGACCCTGGTCAACCAGGGCGAGATCAGCGAGGAAGAGGCGTTGGACCACCCGCATGCCAACATCCTGATGGGCTGCCTGGGCACGGAGAACGATCCGCCAGTGGACCTGCACGTGGTGCCCCAGCTGAGCGCGGGTGACGCGATCATGGCCTGCAGCGACGGCATCTGGCACTACTTCACCCCGGAAGAACTCTCCAGCACGATCGCCATGCTCTCGCCCCGCGAGGCTTGCGAGTTCCTGATCCAGAAGGCGCGCTCGCGCGCCAAGGGCATGGGCGACAACCTGTCGCTGACGATCGTCAAACTCGACCCGCTCGGCTGAAGCGGGGTTCAAGTCAGCCCGGTGTCCACCAACCGGTGCTCCAGCGACAGGAATTCCTGCGACTGCATCTCGGTCAGGCGCGAGACGGTGCGCGGGAATTCGTGCGACATCGGCCCTTCCACGTACAGATCCTCGGGAGGCACGGCGGCGGACATCACCAGCTTGACCCGCCGGTCGTAGAGCACATCCACCAGCCAGGTGAAGCGCCGCGCTTCCGACGCCTGGCGCACCGACATCTGCGGCACGTTCGACAGCATGAGCGTGTGGAACTGGGAAGCGATCTCGAGGTAGTCGTTCTGCGAACGGGGTCCACCGCACAGGGTGCGGAAGTCGAACCAGATCACGCCGCCTGAGCGCCGCAGCGCCTGGATCTGCCGCGCTTCGATGTGCATGACCGCATCGTGGTCGCCCATCTCGGCCAACTCATTGAAGGTGGCCTCCATCGCGGCATCGGCCTGCGGCCCCAGCGGGCAGTGGTAGAGCTGGATGTGGTTGAGCGTGCGCTGGCGGTAGTCGGTGCCGTTGTCCACGCTCAGCACCTCCAGCCGCTGTTTAAGCAGTTCGATCGCGGGCAGGATGCGGTCGCGGTGCAGCCCGTCGGGGTACAGGTCGTCCGGGCGGAAGTTGGACGTGGTGACGAACCCCACGCCTGCCTTGAACAGCGCGTCCAGCAGGCGGTGCAGGATCATCGCGTCGGTCACGTCGGCCACATGGAACTCATCGAAGCAGATGAGCTTGTAGCGCTTGGCGATGCGCGCGCCGAGCTCGTCCAGCGGATTGACCGTGCCCTGCAACTCGCGCAGTTCGCGGTGCACCTCGCGCATGAACTCGTGGAAATGCAGCCGCGTCTTGCGACGCAGCGGCACCGCCTCGAAAAAGCACTCCATGAGGAAACTCTTGCCCCGGCCCACGCCGCCGTACATGTAGACGCCGCGCGGGATCTCGGGATTGATGAAGAGCTTCTTCAGCGAGTTCGAGCGCTTCTGCTTGTATACCGCCCACTCGGCCGCGCACCGCTCCAGCGCGTCGATGGCGCGCTGTTGGGCGGGGTCCGTCGTGTAGCCGCGCTCCTTGAGCGCGGCCTCGTACGTGCTGCGGACGCTCAAGATCGGCGCTTAGAAGTTCAGCGTGCGCTTGTCCACCGCCAGCGCGGCTTCCTTCGTCGCCTCCGACAGCGAAGGGTGGGCGTGGCAGATGCGCGCGATGTCCTCGGCGCTGGCCTTGAACTCCATGGCCACCACGGCTTCGGCGATCAGTTCGCTGGCCATGGGGCCCACGATGTGCACGCCGAGGATTTCGTCGGTGGTCGCGTCGGCCAGGAACTTCACCATGCCGGTGGTGTCGCCCAGCGCCCGCGCACGGCCGTTGGCCAGGAACGGGAAGGTGCCGGCCTTGTACTTCACGCCGTCGGCCTTGAGCTGCTGCTCGGTGCGGCCCACCCAGGCGATCTCGGGGCTGGTGTAGATCACCCAGGGGATGGTGTTGAAGTTGACGTGTCCGTGCTGGCCGGCGATGCGCTCGGCCACGGCCACGCCCTCTTCTTCCGCCTTGTGCGCCAGCATGGGGCCACGCACCACGTCGCCCACGGCCCACACACCCTTGAGGCTGGTGCGGCATTCGCCGTCCACCACGATGGCGCCGCGCTCGTCGAGCTGCAGGCCCACGGCCTCGGCATTCAGGCCGATGGTGTTGGGCACACGGCCGATGGAGACGATCAGCTTGTCGGCGTCAATGCTCTGCGCTTCGCCCTTGGCGTTCGTGTAGGCCACGCTCACGCCCTTCTTGCCGGTCTTGACCTCGCCGACCTTCACGCCCAGTTCGATCTTCAGGCCTTGCTTGTCGAAGGCCTTCTTGGCTTCCTTGGCGATCTGCTCGTCCACCGCGCCCAGGAAGGTCGGCAGACCTTCGAGGATGATCACGTCCGAGCCCAGGCGGCGCCAGACCGAGCCCATTTCCAGGCCGATCACGCCGGAGCCGATCAGCACCAGCTTCTTGGGCACGGCGCCGAGGCGCAGCGCGCCGTCGTTGGACAGCACGCTCTCTTCGTCGAACGGCACACCCGGCAGCGCGCGGGCGTTGGAGCCCGTGGCCAGGATGATCTGCTGGCCCGTGATGAGCTCTTCCTTCGCGCCGGTCACCTGGATCTCGTAGCCGGCTTCGACGGCCTTCACGAACGAGCCGCGGCCATGGAAGAAGGTGACCTTGTTCTTCTTGAACAGGTACAGGATGCCGTCGTTGTTCTGCTTCACCACCGTGTCCTTGCGGCCGATCATCTTGGCGATGTCGATCTTCACGTTGGTGGCGCTGATGCCATGGTCGGCGAAGTGGTGGTTGGCGTGATCGAAGTGTTCGGACGACTGCAGCAGCGCCTTGCTGGGAATGCAGCCGACGTTGGTGCAGGTGCCACCCGGTGCCGGGCCGCCAGCGGCGTTCTTCCACTCGTCGATGCAGGCGACCTTGAAGCCGAGCTGCGCCGCACGGATGGCGGCGATGTAGCCACCGGGGCCGCCGCCGATCACGACGACGTCAAAGGATTGGGACATGTTGTGTTCCTGAAGTCAAAGGGCCAACGCCCCTGTCGGGGCGTTGGCGAGAGGAGGATCGATCAGATGTCGAACAGGATGCGGGCCGGGTCTTCCAGCGCTTCCTTCATCGCCACCAGACCCAGCACGGCTTCGCGGCCGTCGATGATGCGGTGGTCGTACGACATGGCGAGGTAGTTGATCGGGCGGATCACGATCTGGCCGTTCTCCACCACCGCGCGGTCCTTCGTAGCGTGCACGCCGAGGATGGCCGACTGCGGCGGGTTGATGATGGGCGTGGACAGCATGGAGCCGAAGGTGCCGCCATTGGAAATCGAGAACGTGCCACCGGTGAGGTCGTCCAGACCCAGCTTGCCGTCCTTGGCCTTCTGGCCGAACTCGGCGATCTTCTTTTCGATGTCGGCAAAGCTCATCTGGTCGGCGTTGCGCAGGATGGGCACCACCAGGCCACGGGGCGAACCGACAGCGATGCCGATGTCGAAGTAACCGTGGTAGACGATGTCGCTGCCGTCCACCGAGGCATTGATGATCGGGTACTTCTTGAGCGCATGCACCGCGGCCTTCACGAAGAAGCTCATGAAGCCCAGCTTGACGCCGTGTTCCTTCTCGAACTTTTCCTGGAACTTCTTGCGCATCTCCATCACCGGCGCCATGTTCACCTCGTTGAACGTGGTCAGGATGGCGTTGGTGGATTGCGATTGCAGCAGACGCTCGGCCACGCGCGCGCGCAGGCGGGTCATGGCCACGCGCTCTTCGGGGCGGTCGCCCAGGTCGGGGGCGACCACGGGCACCTGCGGCAGCACCTTGGAAGGCGCGCCGGTGGGGATCGCCACGGGGGCGGCCACGGCGGCCTTGGGCGCGGCCACGGCCGACAGCACGTCGCCCTTGGTCACGCGGCCGTCCTTGCCGGTGCCGGCCACCGAGCCAGCGGCCAGGTTGTTGTCGGCCATCAGCTTGGCGGCGGCGGGCATGGCCACACCGGCCTTGGATTGGGATGTTGCAGCAGCAGCAGCAGCAGCCGGTGCGGCGGCGGGAGCGGCAGCGGCAGGCGCCGCAGCAGCGGGTGCGGGCGCCGCGGCACCGGCGACGGCAGCGGTGTCGATGCGAGCGATCAGCTGGTCGGCGGCCACGGTGGCGCCGTCGCCCTGGACCAGCTCCACCAGCACGCCGGCGGCGGGCGCGGGCACTTCGAGCACGACCTTGTCGGTTTCGATCTCGATCAGGATTTCATCGGCCGCGACGGCTTCGCCGGCCTTCTTCTTCCATGCCAGCAAGGTGGCTTCGGCCACGGATTCGGACAGTTGCGGAACTTTGACTTCTACGATTGCCATGAGTGTTCTACCTGGGGGTTTTGTGGGGTGCGCCGGACGGGCCAGTCACAGGACGTCAACGTCGGGTGACCGGCTCGGGTCCGTTCAGTTCACTTGGTGAGGATGAAGCCTTTGAGCTTGCCGAAAGCGGCTTCGATCAACGTCTTCTGCTGCTCCTGGTGGAGGTGGGCATAACCCACGGCCGGCGATGCGGAGGCCGCACGCCCGGCGTAACCCAGCTTCTGGCCCTCGAGCATGTTCTCGTGGATGTAGTGCTGCACGAAGAACCAGGCGCCCTGGTTCTGCGGCTCGTCCTGGCACCACACGATGTCGGTCGCGTTGGGGTACTTGCGCAGCTCCGCGCCGAACACTTTGTGCGGGAACGGGTACAGCTGCTCCACGCGCACGATCGCCACGTCGTCCGAGCCGCGCTCTTCGCGCTTCTTGACGAGGTCGTAGTACACCTTGCCCGAGCAGCAGATGACGCGCTTGACCTTCTCGGCCTTCTTCACGACGTCGGCGTTCTGCTCCGGGATCACGGTCTGGAAACCGCCCTTGGTGAACTCGGACAGCGGCGAGGTCGCGTCCTTGTTGCGCAGCAGCGACTTGGGCGTGAAGATGATCAGCGGCTTGCGCAGGCCGCGAATCATCTGGCGGCGCAGCACGTGGAAGATCTGGCTCGCGGTGGTGGGCTGCACGACCTGCATGTTGGTGTCGGCGGCCAGCTGCATGAAGCGCTCCAGGCGCGCCGAGCTGTGCTCCGGACCCTGGCCTTCGTAGCCGTGCGGCAGCATCATCGTGATGCCGTTGACGCGGCCCCACTTCACTTCACCGGAGGCGATGAACTGGTCGATCACGACCTGCGCGCCGTTGACGAAGTCGCCGAACTGGGCTTCCCAGATCACCAGCGTGTTCGGGTCGTTCGAGGCGTAGCCGTATTCGAAACCGAGCACGGCCTCTTCGGACAGGATCGAGTCGATCACCACGAACGGGGCCTGGTTGTCGGCCACGTTCTGCAGCGGCACGTAGATGCCTTCGTCGTACTTCTCGCGGTTCTGGTCGTGGATGACGGCGTGGCGGTGGGTGAACGTGCCGCGGCCGCAATCCTCACCCGAGAGGCGCACGGGGAAACCGCTGGCCACCAGCGAGGCAAAAGCCATGTGCTCGCCCATGCCCCAGTCCACCGGAATGTCGCCACGGCCCATGGCCGCGCGATCGGCGTACACCTTCTTCACCAGTTGGTGCGGGGTGACGTTGTCCGGAATCGTGGTCAGGCGATCCGACAGTCGCTTCCACTCGGCCATGGGGATGGCGGAGTCCGCGCTGTCGGTCCACTTCTTGCCCAGGTACGGGCTCCAGTCGACCGCGAACTTGCTCTTGAAGTTGGTCAGCACCGGGTCCACCGTGTGGCGACCGGCGTCCAGCGCGGCACGGTAGGCCTTGACCATGTCGTCGCCCAGCGTCTCGCCCAGGCCCTGCGCGGCCAGCTTGTCGGCGTACAGCTTGCGCGTACCGGGGTGGGCCGCGATCTTCTTGTACATGAGCGGCTGCGTCAGGCTCGGGGTGTCCTGTTCGTTGTGGCCCAGCTTGCGGAAGCAAACAATGTCGACCACCACGTCCTTCTGGAAGGTCATGCGGAAGTCGAGCGCCAGCTGGGTGGCGAACACCACCGCTTCGGGATCGTCGCCGTTCACGTGCAGCACCGGCGCCTCGATCATCTTCACGACGTCGGAGCAGTACAGCGTGGAGCGGCTGTCGCGCGGGTCGGAGGTGGTGAAACCAATCTGGTTGTTGATCACCAGATGCACCGTGCCGCCCGTGGAATAGCCACGGGTTTCGGCCAGCGCCAGGGTTTCCATCACCACGCCCTGGCCGGCAAAGGCGGCATCACCGTGCACCAGCACCGGCAGCACCTGCTTGCCCAGCGGGTCGCCACGGCGGTCCATGCGGGCGCGCACCGAACCTTCCACGACCGGGTTCACGATTTCCAGGTGCGAGGGGTTGAATGCCAGCGACAGGTGCACCGGGCCCCCGGGGGTGGTCACGTCGGAGCTGAAGCCCTGGTGGTACTTCACGTCACCGGCGGGCAGTTCTTCGGGCGCGGTGTGGTCGAACTCGGCAAACAGGTCCTTGGGCATCTTGCCCAGGGTGTTGACCAGCACGTTCAGGCGACCGCGGTGGGCCATGCCGATCACGATTTCCTGCACGCCGATCTGGCCGGCCTGGTTGATCAGCTCGTCCATCGAGGCGATGAAGCTCTCGCCACCTTCCAGCGAGAAGCGCTTCTGGCCCACGTACTTGGTGTGCAGGAAACGCTCCAGGCCTTCGGCGGCCGTCAGGCGGTCGAGGATGTGCTTTTTCTTCTCGGCGTTGAAGGCGGGCTTGGTGCGCGTGGCTTCCAGGCGCTCCTGCCACCAGCGCTTCTGGCTCTGGTCGGTGATGTACATGTACTCGGCACCGATGGAGCCGCAGTACGTCTCGCGCAAGGCGTTGAGCAACTCGCGCAAGGACATGGTTTCCTTGCCGAAGAACGTGTTGCTGGTGTTGAACACGGTCTCGAGGTCGGCGTCGGTGAAACCGTAGAACGAGAGTTCGAGTTCGGGAATGTGGTCGCGCTCGGCGCGCTTGAGCGGATCCAGATCGGCCCAGCGGGCACCGACGTTGCGGTAGGCGGCAATCAGCTGCTGGACGGCGGTGCGCTTGCGGGCGAGCTCGGAGTCGGCACCAGCGGCCACGACGACCTTGGTGCCACCCTGCTTGGCGCGCTCGGCGAAGGCGTTGATGACGGGCAGATGGGGTACGTCGCGGGCGTCGGTGCCATCACCGGCGGGGACGTTCTGCAGCGCGTCGAAGTAACCGCGCCAGTTGTCGGGGACGCTACCGGGATTGTCCAGGTAGTTTTCGTACATCTCTTCCACGTACGGCGCGTTGCCGCCGAAGAGGTAGGAGTTGCCTTTGTAGGCAACATAGACGTTGCCCCCGTTCGATTGGGAATCGCTCATAAATCCGCTGACCTCCGTTTCCCTTCGGGAAACATAAGCTGGTTAAGACAACCTTCCGCGGCACGGCTGAACCGTTAGGCGGATGCGACAGTGACTGTGGAAGGACCTGACTGCAGCCCGCGATTGTGCCACCGCGGGAACAGCCCTGTGTAAAAAGATGCGATGCGGGGGCCGTTCGTCAAGACGCGACGCGGGGCGAGAGGCGCTCGGAGGCCGGCACCGAGCTCGGCTCGTCCATCTCGATCGCGATCTGGGTGCAGACCGTGCGGCACAGGGTAACGGCCTTTTCGCTCTGCACGCGGTAGATCACCTGCGTGCCGTCCTTGCGCTTGGCCAGCACGCCTGCGCGGTAGAGCAGGTTCAGGTGCTGCGACAGATTGGGCTGGGTGGTGTCGATTTCCTGCAACAGCTGGGAAACCGACTTCTCCTTGTCACAAAGCGCACTGAGGATGCGCAGCCGCATGGGGGTGGCGAGCACGCCGAAGAGTTCGGCCGCGAGTTCAAACACGCGGACTTTTTCCACTTGGCCTTCGGACGCGATCATCTGTTCCATGGCGGTCGTTGCTCGTGTAAATATAAGCATGAATTGTACTTACAAACACCCCGAACCACCATGCCTTGCCAACGCGACCGGAACGCCGGCAAGGCCTCCCCTGCGTTTCAGGCCAGCAGATCCTTGATCTGCTGCAGCGCGGCGGGATCGTCCATGGTCGTGAGGTCGCCCGGATCGCGCCCTTCGCAGACCGCCTGGATGGCCCGGCGCAGCAGCTTGCCGCTGCGCGTCTTGGGCAGCACGGTCACGAAACGCACCCGGGCCGGGCGGGCCACGGCACCGAGCTGCTCGTCCACCCGCTTCATGATCTCGCCCTCCAGCTTGAGCTTCGAGGCCTCGTCACCGAGCGCCGAGGTGTCCTTGGCGACCACGAAGGCCATGGCCACCTGCCCCTTGAGCTGGTCGGCCACGCCCACCACCGCCACCTCCGCCACGTTGGCGTGGCTGGAGATGCTCTCCTCGATCTCCCGCGTGCCCAGCCGGTGGCCCGCCACGTTGATCACGTCGTCGGTGCGGCCCAGGATGTAGAAGTACCCGTCCTGGTCGCGGATGCCCCAGTCGAAGGTGCTGTAGACCAGCTTGCCCGGGATGCTCTTCCAGTAGGTGTTGACGAAGCGCGCGTCGTCCTTCCACACAGTCTGCATGAAGCCGGGCGGCGTCGGCCCCTCGATCACCACCACGCCCTTCTCATCGGCACCGGTGAGCTCTTCACCGGTGGACTCGTGCAGGAGCTTGACGCTGTAGCCGTACATCGGCACCCCCGGGCTGCCAAACTTGCTGGGCTTCTTCTCGACCCCGTTGGCGATGGTGAGAATAGGCCAGCCGCTCTCGGTCTGCCAGTAGTTGTCGATGATGGGCACGCCCAGGCCGTCGCTGATCCAGCGCGCCGTGGGCTCGTCCAGCGGTTCGCCGGCGAGGAACAGCGCCTTGAGGCTGGAGAGGTCGTACTGCTTCAGGTAGGCCGGGTCCTGCTTCTTGAGCACGCGCACCGCGGTGGGCGCGCTGAACATCACCGTCACCTTGTACTTCTCGACCAGCCGCCACCAGATGCCCCCATCGGGCCGGATCGGCAGGCCTTCGTACAGGATGGTCGCCATGCCGGCGATCAGCGGGCCGTAGACGATGTAGCTGTGGCCCACCACCCAGCCAATGTCGCTGGTGGAGAAATAGGTCTCACCGGGTTCGCCCATGAAGATGTGCTTCATGCTCGCCGCCAGCGCCACCAGGTAGCCTCCGGTATCGCGCTGCACGCCCTTGGGCTTGCCGGTGGTGCCGCTGGTGTAGATCGTGTAGCTGATGGCGGTCGACTCCATCCATTCGCAGGACACCTGCGCGTTCAGGTGCTGCTCGCGCAGAGCGGTGTAGTCGTGGTCGCGCCCGGGCACCAGGGACATCGGCGCCAGGCCCCGATTGACCAGGACCACCGACGCCGGCTTGTGGCTGGACAGGCGAAGGGCTTCGTCCAGCAGCGGCTTGTACTCGACCACCTTGCCACCGCGCGACCCTGCATCGGCGCTCACGATGGCCACGGGGGATGCATCGTCAATGCGGTTGGCCAGCGAATGGCTCGCGAAACCGCCGAACACCACCGAGTGAATGGCGCCGATGCGCGCGCAGGCCAGCATGGCGAAGGTGGCTTCGGGAATCATGGGCATGTAGATCAACACCCGATCGCCCTTCTTCACGCCCTGCCCCAGCAGCACCGCCGCCATGCGCTGCACCTCGGCGTGCAATTCGCGAAAGCTGTAGGTGCGCTCGGTGTCGGTCTCGGTCGACACGTAGATCAGCGCGTTCTGATCGGCGCGATCCCGAAGGTGGCGGTCCACCGCGTTGTGGCACAGGTTGGTCAGCCCGCCCTCGAACCAGTGCGCGAACGGCGGGTGGTCGTGGTTGCAGACCCGGTCGAAGGGCTTGTGCCAGTCCACCAGCGCGGCCTGTTCGGTCCAGAAGGCATCGCGGTCCTCGATGGAGCGGCGGTAGAACTCGGCGTAGCCCTGACTCATATGAATGTCTCCTGCAGCTGATGGACCTAAAGTCGCGCACTAAAGTGAATTCATAATTATGCTGAGCCCGCTTGCGCGAGGCTGACACGGCGCAAGGCCGCCGCCCTGCGCCGCTGCACGCTTCTCTTATTTGATCAAGGCCTGGATCTCGCGGAACGCGGGGTGCTCGGCCGTGCGCAGCCACTCGAAGGCCACCATCTCCGTGGTCACCAGCTCGGCGCCCGCGCCGGCCAGGCGGTCGAAGGCGGCGTCTCGGTTGCGCTCGGTGCGCGAGCTGCAGGCATCCGTCACCACCCAGACGTCGAACTCCTGCTCGATCAGCTCCAGCGCGGTCTGCAGCAGGCACACATGCGCCTCGCAGCCCGCCACGACGACAGTCTGGCGCTCCGAGGCTGGTGCCGCCGCCGGCTTCTGCAGGTGCTTGGGCAGGCTGCGCGCGTTGCCGGACGCCTGCTGACGCACGGGAGGGCGCAGCCAGTCGGCCAGGCCATCGGAGACGGCGCCGAAGTGCATCTTGGACAGGGTCTTCTGGCACAGCTCGCGCAGCTCGGGCGGGTTGGGTCCCAGTTTTTCGGGGTTCTGCTCGGTGCCCCAGGTGGGCACCCGCAGGGCCTGGGCCATGCGCGCCAGGCGCAGGGCATTGGCCAGCACTTGAGGGCCTTCGAAGATGGCGGGCATCAGGCGGGCCTGGTAGTCCACCAGCACCAGTTGGGAATCGGAGGCGTCCAGCAGCATCGGTTTGTCTTTCACGTCTAAGGCTTCGGGGAGAAGCGGGGATTTTCGCAGGGCCGGTCGGGGTGGCCGCGAATGCCCTCAACCCCCGAACAGATCGGCCTGCCCCGGTTCACCCGCTGAAGCGCCATCGCCCGGGCTCAACCGGGCCACGAGCTGGTCCACATAGGCCTGGAACAGCGCATCAGGGGACTGCCCGAACATGCGGATGCGGCCGGTGTGCTGCAACAGCAGCAAACCCACCCCATGGGCGAAGAGCGCGGTGTTCTCGCGCAGCGCGGCTTCGGGCGAGAGCCCCATGGCCTGCAAGGCCTGTTCGCAAGGATGCAGGGCGTCGTGCAGGCGGCTGTTGAGCTGCTGGTTCAGTTCGCTGGTCAGGCCCCGTGGGGCCAGCCCCTGCACCAGGTAGAAGCCCAGATCCAGATCGCGAGGGTTGCGGGCGTAGAAGCCGAACCAGGCCTGCGCCTTGGCCGCGAGCATCGCCTGGGGTTGGGGTTTGGGCGGCTTGGCGGCAGCCACCTCCTGGTTCAGCCGCTCCAGCGATTCGGCCAGCAACGCGGCGTAGATCGCCTCCTTGCTCTCGAAGTAGCTGTAGATCGCCCCTGGTGTGTACGCCGCCCGCTTGGCGATTTCCCGGATGCTGGCGCCTTCCACGCCCTTTTCGGCGAAGACACTGCGCGCCGCTTCCAACACCAGGGCGCGGCGGGAATCCGACTGCGCCGCCTGGCGCAGCTGCCGTTGGCGTTGTTGTTCTCGCGCGGCCTCTGCCTCGGCCTCCGAGGGCACGGGGATCAGTTCATGCAAATGGACGTCCATGCGCGCAGTTTATCGCCCTGACGAACATGGATCGCTGAAATTAAACATTTGCACAAATTATTGAACATTGTTTAAATCAATGCTCGAGAGGCAAAAAATACGTCGACCGTCAATCTATCCACGAGGCATCCATCCCATGAACAACTCACTGGCTCACCCACCCACGCTCATGAGCGGCGAGGATTTCCGCGAATCCCTGCGCGAGCGCAAGCCGCGCGTGTTCGTGGACGGGCGCGCGGTGGACAGCGTGGCCGATGAACCGGGTTTGCAACCCGGGATCAACGCCATTGCCCTCACCTATGACTTGGCCCTCCAAGCCCGGTACGCGCCGCTGATGACGGCGGTCCAGCAGACCAGCGGCCGCCGGGTGAACCGCCTCAGCCACATCAACACCAGCAGCGGCGACCTGCTCAACAAGCTGGAAGCCGTGCGCCTGGTGTGCCAGGAGACCGGTTGCGCCCAGCGCTACCTCACCCACGACGCGCTCAACGCCATCGGCCAGGTCTCGGCCCGCATCGACGATGCCCGTGGGACCACCGAGCACACCCAGCGCTTCCTGAACTACCTGCACCGCGTGCAGGATCAGGACCTGACCCTGGGCGTGGCCATGACCGATGCCAAGGGCGACCGCAGCCGCCGTCCGCATGAGCAGGCCAACGTGGACAGCTACGTGCACGTGGTGGAGAGAAACGCACGCGGCATCGTCATCAGCGGCACCAAGGCCATCGTCACCGGCGCGCCCTATGTGCACGAGCTGCTGGTGATGCCGTGCCGCCACATGGGCCGCGAGGACGCCGACTTCGCCGTCTGCTGCGCCGTGCCCATCGACGCACCGGGCCTGACCATCGTCGCCCGACCCGCCGGCCGGCCCGGCGAAAAGGTCGAACATGGCGAGGCCCTGTTCAGCCGCAAGTACGGGCAGAGCACCGGCGTCTGCATCTTCGACCGGGTGTTCGTGCCCTGGGACAGCGTGTTCTACGCCGGCGAGTGGGAGCACTCCAGCCACCTCACCTACAGCTACGCCACCCACCACCGCCACACCTGCATCGGCGCGCGCGCCGGCTTTGGCGATCTGCTCATCGGCGCCGGGGCGCTCATGTGCGAAGCCAACGGCTTCGACCCGGGCCGGGAAACCCACCTGCGCGAACAAATGGTGGAACTGATCACCATCACCGAGGGCTTCTACGCCTGCGGTGTGGCGGCCAGCGTCTATGGCAAGGCCGACCCGCACAGCCAGACCTTCATGCCCGACCCCGTGTTCTCCAACATCGGCAAGCTGCTGCTGGCCACGCAGATCTACGACATGCACCGCATCGCCCACTACGTGAGCGGCGGCCTGATCGTCACCCTGCCCGGCCCGGACGAAGACCACAACCCCGAAACCGGCGCGAAACTCTCGGACGTGCTGCGCGCCAACCCCGACGTGCCTTACGAGCAGCGGATCCAGACGGCGCGTTTCCTGGAAGACCTGACCGCTGGCTACCAGGGTGGCTGGTACAGCGTGATCAGCCTGCACGGCGGCGGTTCGCCAGCCGCGATGAAGCAGGAAATCTGGCGCAACTACCCGGTGGGCAACAAGGTCGAGCTGGTCGAACGTCTGCTGGAACGCGGCGTGGCGGCCGACGGCAGCGCTGCCGCATCGCCTCACGACCCGGCACGCGCCATCACGAAAAACCGCCAACCCGGCAAGTGCTGCGACACCGGCTGCACCGCGCCCGGTCAGCCCGTGATGGTCGATCTTCCGTCGGTCACCAGCAGCCTTCCGTCGCGAGCCGCCCCGCTGGCCAGGAAGTGAATACGAAAGTGGTTGTAAATCAAGGGGTTGGCGCTCGATTCTCGCTTGACTTCCAGCAGCAGCGCCGATACCCTCACGCCCTATGTCGCGTTGGCTCCCCATTCTTCTGCTGTGCGGTTCGGCCGTGGCCCACGCCGCGCCGGGCACCACCAACGGCTATGAAGACATGGACTCGCTGCTCAACGACAAGGGCCTGATGGCCCGCATCGGTCAACAAGTGCAGCATGCCCGCGAGACGGTGAGCGACCAGGCCTCCAGCCTCGTGATCAACGCCATGGCCTTCCTCGACGTGCCGTACCGCTACGGCGGCAACAGCGCCGAAACGGGCTTCGATTGCAGCGGCTTCGTGCGCGCGGTGTACGAACAGTCGCTGGGCAAGATCCTGCCCCGCCGTTCCGACGAACAGGCCGCGGCCACACAGACCATCGACCGCAGCGAACTCAAGCCGGGCGACCTGGTGTTCTTCAACACCATGCGCCGGGCCTTCAGCCACGTCGGCATTTATGTGGGCGACGGCAAGTTCATCCACTCCCCGCGCAGCGGTGCCCAGGTGCGCATGGAAGACATGCGCATGGCCTACTGGAACAAGCGCTTCAATGGCGCGCGCCGCGTGCCGGTGGCCGACAAGGCTCCCTGAGCCATCACGGCCACCGCGTCGCCGCCCCGACGCTCACTCCATCTTGATGTTCGCGCCCTTGAGCTGGCGGTTGCTGCGCCATTCCTCGGCAATGCGGCGCGCGAAGGAAGGCCGGTCGCCGAGCGCGGGCAGGTTGTCCGACGCCAGCAGCCGCTCGCGGATGGGGGGCGTCTGCACCGCCGCGTTGATTTCCGCATTCAGCCGGTCCAGCACCTGCGGCGGCGTCCCACCCGGCGCGAACAGGCCGAACAGCGAAGTGACATTGGCCTGGGGCAACCCCAGCTCGGCAAACGTGGGCACCTGCGGCAAGACCTCCAGGCGCTGCGGCGCGCCCACGGCCAGGGGCTTGAAACGACCGGCCTCGATGTGGGCCAGCTGCGCCGGAGCCACGTTGGTCGACAGCAACTCGAACTGCCCGCCCAGCGCGTCGGTGAGCTGCTGGCCACCGCCCTTGTACGGAATGTGCGTGACCACCACGCTGCTGCCCAGCTGCACCTGTTCCAGCACCAGATGGCCGGCGGTGGCCAGGCCGGAGGTGGCCCAGCGCAGCGCGCCTGGATGGGCTTTGGCTTGCGCGAGCAAGTCCGCAAAGCCCCGGCCCATGAAGGTCGGCGTGCCCACCAGCAGCACGGGTGTGTACATCACGCTGGCCACCGGCTCGATGTCTCGAAACGGGTCGTAGCCCACCGCACCGAGGTGCGGGCGCAGGGTCAAGGGGCTGACCGCCGAGAAGGCCAGCGTGTGTCCGTCGGCCGGCGCGCGCGCCAGCGCCTGCAGCCCCACGCTGCCGCCCCCACCACCCCGGTTTTCCACCCGCACCGCCACGCCGAGTTGCCACGACAGGCGCTCGGCCAGCGCACGCGCGACGCCATCGCTGAGCCCGCCCGGTGGGTACACGACGATGATGCGCAAGGGCTGAGAAGGCCACGCGGGCTGCGCATGGCTGGCCCGTGGACCGACGACGCCCGCCAGCGCCAGCAGCGCCGGGATCGCTTGCCGACGCGACAGCCCTTCTCTCATGCCACGGTGCGCCCCCGTCGCGCGCGCGCCTGGGCCTTGCGCGCCGTGTCCCGGGCGATCTTGAGGAAATGCGAGGCCGGGCCGGAGGCTTCGGCCGAGCGGTACACCAGGGTCAACGGCGCATCCAGCGGCGTGCCTTCGCGCAAGGGCAGATAGACCACCGCGTGGGGATGCAGCCCGCTCATGGAGGTCGGCACGACCGCGATGCCCGCGCCCGCGGCCACCAGGTTCAGGCTGGTCACCATGCGCTCGACCTCGGCGGCGATGCGCGGACGAAAACCATGGGCTTCGCACAGCGCCAGCAGGTTGGCGTACAGCCCCGGGGCACCGGGTTGCCGCACCAGGATGAAGCCCTCCTCGCGCAGGTCCGCCAACGCCAGCGCGCCCGACCGGCGTCGCGCCAAGGCGTGGTCGCCGGGCAGCGCCACCAGCACCGGCTCGCGCAGCAGCACCTCGAAGGTCAGGCTCTCGGGCTGCGACACCGGCACGCGGATCAGGCCGCAATGCAGCCGCCCCGCCTCCACCGCCTCGGTGATGCCGGCCGCGTGGTCTTCGCGGATCGACAGTGCGATGCCGGGCCAGGCCCGCCGGCAGGCGCGCAAGGCCTCGGGGGTGAAAGCATGCGCGGCGGCGGAGCTGGTGAAGCCGACATGGAGCACACCGAGTTCGCCGCGCGCCACGCGCGCCATGCGCTGCTCCATGGCCGCCATGTCGTCCACCAGCTGGCGCGCTTCCCGCTCGAACAGGCGCCCGGCGTCCGACAACGCCACGCCCTTGGGATGGCGGTGGAACAAGGCAACGCCCAGCTCCTTTTCCAGTGCCTTGATCTGCAGGCTCAGTGGCGGCTGCTGGATGCCCAGGCGCTCGGCCGCGCGGGTCATGTGGCCGGCCTCGGCGACGGCCAGGAAGTAGCGCAGGTGCCTGATTTCCATATCTGAAAGGTATTGAAATTCGGGTTTCAGTATATTTGACATGGGGTGGCGGCGCACCTATCGTCCGCGTGGATTCGAACAACCACAGGAGACCTTTCATGCCCCTTCGCCCCATCGCGCTGCTGGCGCTGGCGGCCCTCGCCGGCCACAGCGGCGGCGCCATCGCCCAGGTGCCCACCGACCCTCAGCCCCGCGCCTGCCCCGCCGAAGTGCCGGCCGGTGCCACCTGCCACACCGGCGAGGACGGGCTGGGCGGCTTCTACTGGATCGCCCTGCCCGCCGGGTGGAAACCTGAGACCGGCGTGCTCGTGGTGCATGCCCATGGCGGCCCCGCCGACACCGGCCCGGCCACGCTGGCGCGCGGCGAGGAAGACCTCAAACGCTGGGCCGTGACCGTCAAGGCCGGCCACGCCTGGGCGGGCGCCACCTACCGCCGGGGCGGCTTTGGCGTGAGCATGGCGGCCGAGGACACCGAGCGCGTGCGCCGCGTCTTCGTGAAGCATTTCGGCCCGCCCCGCCGCACCATCTTGCACGGGCAAAGCTACGGCGGCTCGGTCGCCGCCAAGGGCGCCGAGCTGTACGCCATGGTGGACGGCCCCAACGGACCCGTCAAAGGCCCTTACGACGGCATGCTGCTCACCAGCGGCATGCTGGGCGGCGGCACCCGCGCTTACGACTTCCGGATCGACTTGCGCGTGGTCTACCAGTACGTGTGCAAGAACCACCCGAAGGCAGACGAGCCCCAGTACGCGCTGTGGCAGGGCCTGCCCATGGACGCCAAGCTCACGCGCGCCGAACTGGCCAACCGCGTGGACGAATGCACCGGCGTGCGCAAACCCGCCGCGCAACGCACCGAACAGCAGAAGACCAACCTGGCCAACATCGTCAACGTCATCAAGATCCCCGAGCGCTCGCTGATCGCCCACCTCAACTGGGCGACCTGGCTGTTCCGCGATCTGACGCAGCTGCGCCTGGGCAACCGCAACCCGTTCAACAACGCCAACGTGCGGTACACCGGCTCCACGGACGACGCGGCCCTGAACGCGGGCGTGCTGCGCTACACCGCCGACCCGGCGGCCGTGGCCGAGCTGGCGAAGGACAGCGACCCCGAAGGCCGGATCAACATGCCCGTGCTCTCGCTGCACGCCGTCAACGACCCGACCGCGTTCGTCGAACTCTCTTCCGCCTACCGCGAGACACTGGATCGCGCGGGCAAGGGCAACCTGCTGGTGCAGACCTTCAGCGACGAGTCCGAGCACAGCTACCTGAGCGATCCGCAGTACCCCGCGCTGTTCACCGCGCTGCTCAACTGGATCGACAAGAACGAGAAGCCCACGCCCCAGACGGTGGCCACACTCTGCAAGGGCTACGAGGCCGCGTATGGCGACACCTGCAAGCTGCTGCCCGACTACCGGAGCGCGCCGCTGGCCAGCCGCGTCCCGGCTCGCTGAACGCGGCCCATGAAAAAAGCCGCCGACCCGTGAGGGCTGGCGGCTTCTTCTTTGGCCGGCGTCCCGGCGCTTACTTGCGCTGCGGCGGCACGTCCGTGCAGGAGCCGTGGGCGATCTCGGCCGCCATGCCGATGCTCTCACCCAGCGTGGGGTGGGGGTGGATGGTCTTGCCGATGTCCACCGCGTCCGCGCCCATCTCGATGGCGAGGGCGATCTCGCCGATCATGTCGCCTGCATGCGTGCCCACCATGCCGCCGCCCAGGATCTTGCCGTGGCCATGGGCCTCGGGCGAGTCGTCGAACAACAGCTTGGTCACGCCTTCGTCGCGGCCATTGGCGATGGCGCGGCCCGAGGCCGTCCAGGGGAACAGGCCCTTCTTGACCTTGATGCCCTGCGCCTTGGCCTGGTCCTCGGTCAGGCCCACCCAGGCCACCTCGGGGTCGGTGTAGGCCACGCTCGGAATGACGCGCGCGTTGAACGCCGCGCTGGCCAGTTCCTTGTTGCCCTGCAGTTCACCCGCGATCACCTCGGCCGCCACGTGCGCCTCATGCACCGCCTTGTGCGCCAGCATGGGCTGGCCCACGATGTCGCCAATGGCGAAGATGTTGGGCACGTTGGTGCGCATCTGGATGTCGACGTTGATGAAGCCGCGATCCGTCACCGCCACACCGGCCTTCTCGGCGCCGATCTTCTTGCCGTTGGGCGTGCGGCCCACGGCCTGCAGCACCAGGTCGTAGGTCTGCGGTGCGGGCGCCGTGCCACCCGGCTCAGTGCTCTCGAACGTCACCTCGATGCCGGCCGGCGTGGCCTTGGCCGACACCGTCTTGGTCTTGAGCATGATGTTGTCGAAGCGCGGCGCATTCATCTTCTGCCAGATCTTCACCAGGTCGCGGTCGGCGCCCTGCATCAGGCCGTCGAGCATCTCCACCACGTCCAGGCGAGCGCCCAGGGTGCTGTAAACCGTGCCCATTTCCAGGCCGATGATGCCGCCGCCCAGGATCAGCATGCGCTTGGGCACTTCCTTGAGCGCGAGCGCACCGGTGCTGTCCACCACGCGCGGATCGTCCGGCATGAAGGGCAGGCGCACGGCCTGCGAACCGGCGGCGATGATGGCCTTCTTGAAGCCGATCACCTGCTTCTTGCCCGTCTTCTCCTGGCCGGTGGCCCCCGTGGTCTCTTCCACTTCCAGGTGGTTGGCGCCCACGAAGGAACCGACACCGCGAACGGTCGTGACCTTGCGCATCTTGGCCATGGCGGCCAGGCCACCGGTGAGCTTGCCGATCACCTTTTCCTTGTGGCCGCGCAGCTTCTCGATGTTGACCACCGGGCGGCCGAACTCCACGCCCAGCGCCGCCATGTGGCTGACCTCGTCCATCACCGCCGCCACGTGCAGCAGCGCCTTGGAAGGAATGCAGCCCACGTTCAGGCACACGCCACCCAGGGTGGCGTAGCGCTCGACGATGACGACCTTCAGGCCCAGGTCGGCCGCGCGGAAGGCCGCGCTGTAGCCGCCAGGACCACCGCCGAGCACGACCACGTCGCACTCGAGATCGGCGCTGCCGCCGAAGCTGGCGGCGGTCGGCGCAGCCACCGGGGCCGCAGCCGGCGCCGCGGCGGGTGCCGCTTGTGGCGCGGGTGCCGGTGCGCTGGCGGCGGGCGCGGCGGCGGCCTCACCCGCGGCTTCCAGCGTCAGCACCACGCTGCCCTGCTTGACCTTGTCGCCCAGCTTGACCTTGAGCTCCTTGACCACGCCCGCCTGGGGAGACGGAATCTCCATCGAGGCCTTGTCGGACTCGACCGTGATCAGGCTTTGTTCGGCCTTGACCGTGTCGCCGGGCTTGACCAGCAACTCGATCACCGCCACTTCGTCGAAGTCGCCGATGTCGGGAACTTGAATGTCGATCAGTGCCATCTGCGTGGTCCTTTACAGCAACACGCGACGGAAGTCGCTGAGGATCTGGCCGAGGTACACGTTGAAGCGGGCGGCGGCGGCGCCGTCGATCACGCGGTGGTCCCAGGTCAGCGAGAGCGGCAGCATCAGACGCGGCTGGAAGGCCTTGCCGTCCCACACCGGCTCCATGGTGCTCTTGCACACGCCGAGGATGGCCACTTCGGGCGCGTTGATGATGGGCGTGAAATAACGCCCGCCAATGCCACCCAGGCTGGAGATGGTGAAGGTCGCCCCGCTCATCTCGGCCGGGCTCAGCTTGCCCTCGCGCGCCTTCTTGGCAAG
This sequence comes from Hydrogenophaga sp. FW305-3-2-15-A-LB1, assembly GCF_058787875.1. Classification (NCBI taxonomy): domain Bacteria; kingdom Pseudomonadati; phylum Pseudomonadota; class Betaproteobacteria; order Burkholderiales; family Comamonadaceae; genus Hydrogenophaga; species Hydrogenophaga sp. FW305-3-2-15-A-LB1. The sequence goes on from NZ_JBYTAE010000005.1 coordinate 74,078, forward strand.
TTCGCCCATTTCCTGGCTGATCTGCAGCACGCCCTTCTTGTCGGCGTCCTTGATCACCGGGACCATCAGGCCGTTGGGCGTGTCGGCCGCGAAGCCGATGTGCCAGAACTGCTTGTAGATCAGGGCATCGCCGTCGATCGAGCTGTTGAACTCGGGGAATTTCTTGAGCGCGGCCACGCAGGCCTTGATCAGGAAGGCGAGCATGGTGACTTTCACGCCGCTCTTCTCGTTTTCCTTGTTGGTGGACACGCGGAAGGCTTCGAGGTCGGTGATGTCGGCGTCGTCGTGGTTGGTGACCGCCGGGATCATGACCGCGTTGCGCAGCAGGTTGGCACCACTGATCTTCTTGATGCGGCCCATCTCCTTGCGCTCGATCGGGCCGAACTTGGCGAAGTCGACCTTGGGCCAGGGGATCAGGCCCAGGCCCGCGCCGTCGCCACCACCGCCGGCCGGGGCCTTGGCCGCCTGCGCCTTGGTCTGCATGGCGCCGGCCATCACGGCCTTGGTGAAGCCTTGCACGTCGTCCAGCACGATGCGGCCCTTGGGACCGCTGCCCTTGACCTCTTCCAGCGGCACACCGAGTTCACGGGCGAACTTGCGCACCGAGGGCGAGGCGTGGGGCAGGCCCAGCGGCGCCGTGGCGGTGGGGTTGTGGGCCGGCGCGGCAGCGGCGGGCGCCGATGCCGTGGCGGCCTGGGGTGCTGCCGCAGCGGCAGCAGGTGCCGCGGGCGCGGCCGTCGGTGCGGCGGCGGGCGCCGGCGCTGCGGCCGGGGCGGCGGCAGCGGCGCCTTCCAGAATCGCCAGCAGGTCACCGATGTTCACGGTGTCGCCGATCTTGACCTTGAGCTCCTTGAGCACGCCAGCGGCCGAGGACGGGATTTCCATCGAGGCCTTGTCGGACTCGACCGTGATCAGGCTCTGCTCCACCGAGATCTTGTCGCCGGGCTTGACCAGCACCTCGATCACCGCGACGTCCTTGAAGTCGCCGATGTCGGGCACACGCACCTCCACCGGGCCGGCGGCCGCAGCGGGCGCCGCCGCAGGCGCGGCAGCCGGTGCCGCAGGGGCCGAGGCCGAGGCCGGTGCAGCGGCTGCAGCCGGTGCGGCCGCCGCCGGGGCCGAAGCGGCTGCGGCCTCTCCCGCCGCCTCCAGCACCAGCACCACCGAACCCTGCTTGACCTTGTCGCCCAGCGCGACCTTGAGTTCCTTGACCACGCCGGCCGTGCTGGAAGGGATCTCCATCGAGGCCTTGTCGGACTCGACCGTGATCAGCGACTGCTCGGCCTTGACCGTGTCACCCACCTTCACCAGCAGTTCGATGACCGCCACTTCATCAAAGTCCCCGATGTCCGGGACCTTCACATCAATCAGTGCCATGTTCTTGTCTCCGGATTACGCGTACAGCGGGTTCACTTTGTCGGCGTTGATGCCGTACTTCTTGATCGCCTCGGCCACCTTGGCCACCGGCAGCTTGCCCTCTTCGCTCAAGGCCTTGAGCGCGGCGACCACGATGTAGTGGCGGTTGATCTCGAAGTGCTCGCGCAGCTTGCTGCGGAAATCGCTGCGGCCGAAACCGTCCGTGCCCAGCACCTTGTACGTGCGCTCCTTGGGAATGAAGGGGCGGATCTGCTCCGCGTAGTTCTTCATGTAGTCGGTGGACGCGATCACCGGGCCGGTGGTGGCGCTCAGCTGCTGCGCCACGAAGGGCACGCGCGGCGTTTCGGCCGGGTGCAGCAGGTTCCAGCGGTCGGCGTCCTGGCCGTCGCGGGCCAGTTCGTTGAAGCTCGGGCAGCTCCACACACCAGCGCTCACGCCCCAGTCCTTCTCCAGCAGTTCCTGCGCGGCGATGCTTTCGCGCAGGATGGTGCCGCTGCCCAGCAGTTGCACACTGGGCGCGTCCTTCTTGAGGGCCGGCGCCTGCTTGCAGTAGTACATGCCCTTGATGATCTGCTCCTCCGTGCCGGGCTGCAGGCCGGGCATGGGGTAGTTCTCGTTGAGCAGCGTCAGGTAGTAGAAGACGTTGTCCTGCTTCTCCACCATGCGCTTCAAGCCGTGGTGCAGGATCACCGCCACTTCGTGCGCGAAGGTCGGGTCGTAGCTGATGCAGTTCGGGATCGTGCCGGCCAGGATGTGGCTGTGGCCGTCTTCGTGCTGCAGGCCTTCGCCGTTGAGCGTGGTGCGGCCCGAGGTGCCGCCCAGCAGGAAGCCACGCGCCTGCATGTCGCCCGCCGCCCAGGCGAGGTCGCCGATGCGCTGGAAGCCGAACATGGAGTAGTACACGTAGAACGGCACCATGATGCGGTTGCTCGTGCTGTAGCTCGTGGCCGCCGCGATCCAGCTGCTCATGCCGCCGGCTTCGTTGATGCCTTCCTGCAGGATCTGGCCGGCCTTGTCTTCCTTGTAGTACATCACCTGGTCCTTGTCGACCGGGGTGTACTGCTGACCGTGCGGGTTGTAGATGCCGACCTGACGGAACAGGCCTTCCATGCCGAAAGTGCGGGCTTCATCCACCAGGATGGGCACGACGCGCGGGCCCAGGGCCTGGTCGCGCAGCAGCTGGGTGAGGAAACGCACGTAGGCCTGCGTGGTCGAGATCTCGCGGCCTTCGGCCGTCGGGTCGAGCACGGCCTTGAAGGTGTCGAGCGAAGGCACGGTGAAGCTTTCGTCGGCCTTCACGCGGCGCTTGGGCAGGTAGCCGCCCAGGGCCTGGCGGCGCTCGTGCAGGTACTTCATTTCCGGCGTGTCTTCGGCCGGCTTGTAGAACGGGATCTTGGAGAGTTCGCTGTCCGGGATCGGCAGGTTGAAGCGGTCGCGGAAGATCTTGATGTCCTCGTCCGTGAGCTTCTTGGTCTGGTGGACCGTGTTCTTGCCCTCGCCCGCCTTGCCCATGCCAAAACCCTTGACGGTCTTGATCAGCAGCACGGTGGGCTGGCCCTTGTGGTTGACCGCCTTGTGATAGGCCGCATAGACCTTCTGGGGGTCGTGGCCGCCACGCTTGAGGTTCCAGATGTCGTTGTCGCTCAGGTGGGCGACCATCTCCAGCGTCTTGGGATCGCGGCCGAAGAAATGCTTGCGCACATAGGCGCCGTCGTTGGCCTTGAACGACTGGTAGTCGCCGTCGACCGTGTCCATCATGATCTTGCGCAGCGCGCCGTCCTTGTCGCGCGCCAGCAGCGAGTCCCACTCGCTGCCCCACAGCAGCTTGATCACGTTCCAGCCGGAGCCGCGGAACTCGCCTTCGAGCTCCTGGATGATCTTGCCATTGCCGCGCACCGGGCCGTCCAGGCGCTGCAGGTTGCAGTTCACCACGAAGATCAGGTTGTCCAGGTTTTCACGGGCGGCCAGGCTGATGGCGCCCAGCGACTCGACTTCGTCCATCTCGCCGTCGCCGCAGAACACCCATACCTTGCGGTTCTCGGTGTTGGCGATGCCACGGGCATGCAGGTACTTCAGGAAACGCGCCTGGTAGATCGCCATCAGCGGGCCCAGGCCCATGGACACCGTGGGGAACTGCCAGAACTCGGGCATGAGCTTGGGGTGCGGGTAGCTCGACAGCCCCTTGCCGTTGACTTCCTGGCGGAAGTTGAGCAACTGCTCTTCGGTCAGGCGACCTTCCAGGTAGGCGCGGGCATACACACCGGGGGACACGTGCCCCTGGATGTAGAGGCAATCGCCGCCGTGGTTCTCGCTCTCGGCATGCCAGAAGTGGTTGAAGCCGGCGCCGAACATGTGGGCCAGCGAGGCGAACGAACCAATGTGACCGCCCAGGTCGCCTCCGTCCTCGGGGTTGTGGCGGTTGGCCTTGACCACCATGGCCATGGCGTTCCAGCGCATGTAGGCGCGCAGGCGTTCTTCGATCTCGATGTTGCCCGGGCAGCGCTCTTCCTGGTTGGGCTCGATGGTGTTGACGTAACCGGTGGTGGCCGAGAACGGCAGGTCGATGCTGTGCTGACGGGCTTCTTCCAGCAGCTGTTCGAGCAGGAAGTGCGCGCGCTCGGGGCCCTCACGTTCGATGACGGCGGCCAGCGCCTCCATCCACTCACGGGTTTCCTGGGAATCCGCATCGGCGGCACCACGGGCATTGAGAGCGTCATTCGCTGACATTGTTGTCTCCTGTTGGTTTGAATCGAGCTTACGGAGGTCCATCCGCACTGTCACTGATTTTTCCACAAAAGCTTTTCATTTTCAACATATGCTTTATGTTTTTATATTGTGAAAATTTAAACGGTTGACGAGACAGGCCTTGGGCGCGACAAAACACGCGTTTCTCCAGCCCCTCCGAAGGGCGTGGAGCACCCACTCACGTAGACTCTCGGGTTCATGATTCCCCTGCCCCAAACCACGCCACCCAACAGCCCGCCTGCCCAGGCCGTCTGGTGGAAGCGCTGGTGGCGCCGCCTGCCGCCGTCCCGCCAGGATCGCTTCGCCACCCTCGGCCCCTTGCTGGCCGTGCTCCTGTTCCTCTCGGCCATCGTGGTCGCCATCACCTACCTGCGTTACGAGGAACTCGAACGCGAACAGGAGGCCGTCACGCGCGACGTGGAGTACGCCCAGCAGCGCCTGCGCCTGCGCCTGCTCGAACGGCAGGAGCAGCTCATGCGACTGGCCCGTGAAGTAGGCAACAAGGAGATCGAGAGCGAGGAGTTCGAGTTCCAGGTCGAATCCCTGGTGAGCCAGTTCCCCGAGATGCTGGCCATCAGCTGGATCGATGGCCGTCGCAACGTGCTGGCCACCTACGCCTCGCCCAGCGCGCCTGCGGCGCTGGTGCGCCCCGTGGGCACGGTGCTCTCGGCCGGCGAAACCGACGGCTCCTTCGACCTGGCCCGGGACCTGCGCCAACCCATCTACTCGCGCCCGCTGGGCGAGGACGCGCGCAATTCCACGCTGATGCTGCACGTGCCGCTGAGCGAGCAAGGCCGCTTCTCCGGCACCATCATGGGCGAGTACTCGGTCGACGGGCTGATGCGTTTCGGCATCCCGCCGGAAATCATGGCCCGCTATGCCGTGGCCTTGGTGGACGACCGCGGCCGCGTGCTGGCCGGCAGCCTGCAGACACCCACCAGCGTGCTGCGCCTGCTGCCGTGGTCCAACCCGCCGCTGGAGCACGAGGTGCCCGTCTCGCCGGTGGGCAACGGCCTGATCCTGAAAGCCCAGGGCTACCGCACCTCGCAGGACATCGTGGGCAGTGGTTTCTTCTGGGTCATTGGCGCACTCTCCGCGCTCACGGTCTGGATGCTGCTCGGCACCTGGCGCCACACCCGCCGCCGCGTGCAGGCGCAGCAGGCGCTGGTGGCCGAGACCAACTTCCGCCGCGCGATGGAAAACTCCATGCTCACCGGCATGCGCGCCCTCGATATGCAGGGGCGCATCACCTACGTCAACCCGGCCTTCTGCTCGATGACCGGCTGGACCGAAGGCGAGCTTGTCGGCCGCACCGCGCCCTTCCCCTACTGGCCGGAAGAGGAACATGATCAACTCGCCGCGCGCCTGGAAGACGAGCTGCGTGGCCGCTCCACGCCCGGTGGCTTCGAGGTGCATGTGAAGCGCCGCGACGGCAGCATCTTCGACGCGCGCATGTACGTCTCGCCCCTGATCGACCCCAAGGGTCACCAGACCGGCTGGATGACGTCCATGACCGACATCACCGAGCCCAAGCGCATCCGGGAGGAGCTTTCGGCCTCCTATGAACGCTTCACCACGGTGCTGGAGTCTTTGGACTCCGCGGTCTCGGTCGCGCCCCTGGGCAGCGACGAGATGCTGTTCGCCAACAAGATGTACCGCCTGTGGTTCGGTACCCGCGGCCAGGGGCACCGCCACCTGGTTGATCTGGCCGGCAACCAGCCCTCCCCCAGCCCCGACGACGGTGACGCCGTGGACGCCTTCGCCGGCATGCCCACCGAAACGCTGACCGACGCTGGCGCGGAGAACGCGGAAGTGTTCGTGGAAGAACTGGACCGCTGGCTGGAGGTGCGCACGCGTTACCTCACCTGGGTCGACGGCCGGCTCGCCCAGATGGTGATCGCCAGCGACATCACGCCCCGCCGCTACGCGGAAGAACAAGCCTCTCGCCAGGCCGAGCGCGCGCAGACCGCGAGCCGCCTGATCACCATGGGAGAGATGGCATCGAGCGTGGCGCACGAACTCAACCAGCCGCTGACCGCGATCACCAACTATTGCAACGGCATGATCTCGCGCGTGACCGAGCAGCGCATCACCACCGACGAGTTGCTGGGCGCGCTGGAGAAGACCTCACGCCAGGCCCAGCGCGCGGGGCAGATCATCCAGCGCATCCGGGCCTTCGTGAAGCGCAGCGAACCCAATCCCACGCTGTCCGACGTGGCACAGATGGTGAGCAACGCGATCGAACTCGCCGACATCGAGTTGCGCCGGCATCAGGTGCGCCTCTCACCCTACGTGGCCGCGCGCTTGCCGAATCTCATGGTCGATCCCATCCTGATTGAGCAGGTGTTGATCAATCTCCTCAAGAACGCGGGCGAAGCCATCGCCCAAGCGGGGCGCGCACCGGGCGAACGCTATGTGGAGCTGCGCGTCGGGCCACGCCGCCTGGACGACGTGGACGTGGTGGAGTTCTCGGTGCGCGACTCGGGCAATGGCGTGCCCGACGAAATGATCGAGCGCATCTACGAAGCCTTCTACAGCACCAAGAGCGAAGGCATGGGCATCGGCCTCAAACTGTGCCGCAGCATCGTCGAATCGCACCACGGCCGGATGCAGGTTCAGAACATCTACAATGGTGAAGAGGTGGTGGGCTGCTGCTTCAGCTTCTGGATCCCCGTGATCTCTCGGCTGCAGAATCTCAGCGCCGCGGCCGGGCCCGCCACAGAGCCGCTGACGGACACTGAAAGAGCGAGATGAGTTTGATCCCCAAAAAAGGCAGCGTCTACGTGGTCGATGACGACGAGGCGGTGCGCGACTCTCTGCAATGGCTGCTCGAAGGCAAGGACTTCCGGGTCCGATGTTTCGAATCGGCCGAAGCCTTTCTGAGCCGCTACGACGCACGCGAAGTGGCCTGCCTGATCGCCGACATCCGCATGGGCGGCATGACCGGCATGGAACTGCAGGAACGCCTGATCGAGCGCCAGTCGCCCCTGCCCATCGTCTTCATCACCGGCCACGGCGATGTGCCCATGGCGGTGGAATCGATGAAGCGCGGCGCGCTCGACTTCATCCAGAAACCCTTCAAGGAAGACCAGCTCGTGGCCCTGGTCGAGCGCATGCTCGAACACGCGCGCGAAGCCTTCGCCACCCACCAGCAGGCGGTCAGCCGCGATGCCCTGCTCTCCAAGCTCACCAGCCGCGAGGCGCAGGTGCTCGAACGCATCGTCGCCGGCCGGCTGAACAAGCAGATCGCCGACGACCTGGGCATCAGCATCAAGACGGTGGAGGCGCACCGCGCCAACATCATGGAAAAGCTCGGCGCCAACACCGTGGCCGACCTGCTCAAGATCGCGCTGGGGCAGACCCCGGCCAAGGCCTGAACCCCTTCATCAGCCACACCCATTCCCCCTAACGCCCGCCGCTCTCCCGGCGGGCGTTTGCATTTCAACCGTAGACACTCTCCAGCCATGACCGCCCAACTCATCGACGGCAATGCCCTCTCCCGCCAACTGCGCGCCGACGTCAGCGCCCGCGTCACCGCCCTCAAGGCCAAAGGCATCACGCCGGGCCTGGCCGTGATCCTGGTCGGCGAGAACCCGGCCTCCCAGGTCTATGTGCGCAACAAGGTCAAGGCCTGCGAAGACACCGGCATGCACTCGGTGCTGGAGCGCTGGCCCGCCACCCTCAGCGAAGCGGAGTTGCTGGCGCGGGTCGATGCGCTCAACCACGACGCGACGGTTCACGGCATCCTGGTCCAGCTGCCCCTGCCCGCCCACATCGACGCCCAGAAGGTGATTGAAGCGATCTCTCCGGCCAAGGACGTGGACGGCTTCCACATCGCCAGCGCGGGCGCTCTGATGACCGGCATGCCCGGCTTCTGGCCCTGCACGCCCTATGGCTGCATGAAGATGCTGGAGAGCATCAGCTGCGAGCTCAAGGGCAAGCACGCGGTGGTGATCGGGCGCAGCAACATCGTGGGCAAACCGATGGCCCTGATGCTGCTGCAACAGAACGCCACCGTGACCATCTGCCACAGCGGCACCAAGGACCTGAAAGCCCTGACCCTGCAGGCCGACGTGATCGTGGCGGCCGTGGGCAAGCGCAATGTGCTCACGGCCGACATGGTCAAACCCGGCGCCGTCGTGCTCGACGTGGGCATGAACCGCAACGACGAAGGCAAGCTCTGCGGTGACGTGGATTTCGACGGCGTGAAGGAAGTGGCCAGCTGGATCACGCCCGTGCCCGGCGGGGTGGGCCCCATGACCATCACCATGCTGATGGTCAATACGCTGGAGTCGGCCGAGCGTCTGGCGGCCTGAGGCCTCAGCGAGCCGGCGATGCCCGGCTCAAGCGCCAGAGCACGGCACCAGCACACAGCCACTGGCCCAGCACCATGGCGGTGCCCACGCCATGCCACAGACGCAGGTTGCCGCCGCTGGCGCGCGCGGTGACGATGTTCTGCGCCACACCGAACTCCTGCAGCAGCGCCAGCAACATGCCCAACACCACGATGCCCAGCGTGGTCATGGTGGCGCCATTGGGCGGGCCACCCTGCTCATTGCCGCGCCGCAACATCACCAGCAGCGCCAGGCCCAGCAACAGGCCCGCGTAACACTGCAGGGAAAAGAGCTTGGCGGCGACCGGCCCCGCCATGGCGGGATTGCCCAATTGGGCGAACAGCGTCGGCACCGCGAGAAAACTCAGCGCCGTGATGCCACCCCACCACAGCGCGGCGATGAAGATGGATACACGGTGCAGTGGCATGGCCTATCAGGCGTAACGCACCGCGACGATTTCGAAGCGCTTGGTGCCACCCGGCGCCTGCACTTCGGCCACATCGCCCTCTTCTTTGCCGATCAGCGCGCGCGCGATCGGGCTGCTGATGTTCACCAGGCCCAGCTTGAGATCGGCCTCGTCCTCGCCCACGATCTGGTAGGTCACGGCCGCGCCGCTGTCTTCGTCTTCCAGCTCCACCGTGGCGCCGAACACCACACGGCCGCCCGCATCGAGTGCGGCCGGGTCGATGATCTGCGCGGCCGAGAGCTTGCCTTCGATTTCGGCGATGCGGCCTTCGATGAAGCCTTGGCGGTCTTTCGCGGCGTCGTACTCGGCGTTCTCGCTCAGGTCCCCCTGCGCGCGCGCCTCGGCGATCGCATTGATCACCCAGGGGCGGTCCACGGTTTTCAAGCGCTGCAACTCTTCCTTGAGTTTTTCGGCGCCGCGTTTGGTGATCGGAATGGTGGCCACTGTGATGTTCTCCTACTGCTTCCGGCTCTGCGCCGGCACAAAAGCAAACCGCCGGGCGTTGCCGCTCGGCGGTGTTCATGAAAGGGCATTATGCCGCGAAAGAAAGCGGTGTCCACACGCATCGGCCGAGTCGATGCGCGGGCCAGCCTCAGAGTTGCGCGTGCATCTCCTGCACCGAGATCACACCCAGCTTGTCCAGGTACTGCATGCCCTCCACCGCGGCTTCAGCGCCAGCGATGGTGGTGAACGTGGTCACGCGCGCCAGCAAGGCCGAGGTGCGGATGGCCCGCGAGTCGGCGATGGCATTGCGGCGCTCTTCCACGGTGTTGATGACGAGCACGATGTCGCCGTTCTTGATCGCGTCGACGATGTGAGGGCGGCCCTCGGTGACCTTGTTCACCGTCTGCACCGCGACCCCAGCGGCGGCGATGGCCGCCGCCGTGCCGCGCGTGGCGACCAGCGAGAAGCCCATCTCGACGAGCTGGCGCGCGATCTCCACCGCGCGCGGCTTGTCGCTGTTCTTCACGGTCAGGAAGACCTTGCCCGAGGTCGGCAGCTTGGTGCCGGCGCCGAGCTGGCTCTTCACGAAGGCCTCGCCAAAGGTCTTGCCCACGCCCATCACCTCGCCGGTGGATTTCATCTCGGGGCCGAGGATGGTGTCCACACCGGGGAACTTCACGAACGGGAACACCGCTTCCTTGACGCTGAAATACGGCGGCGTCACTTCGGCGCCGATGCCCTGCTGGTCGAGCGACTGGCCGGCCATGCAGCGCGCTGCCACCTTGGCCAGCTGGATGCCCGTGGCCTTGGACACGAAGGGCACGGTGCGCGAGGCACGCGGGTTCACTTCGAGCACGAAGATCACGTCCTTCTTCACGCCGTTCTCTTCCACCTCCTGGATCGCGAACTGCACGTTCATCAGGCCGACCACGTTCAGGCCTTCGGCCATGGCGGCGGTCTGGCGCTTGAGCTCATCGACCGTCGCCTTGCTCAGGTAGTACGGCGGCAGCGAGCAGGCGGAGTCACCGCTGTGCACACCGGCCTGTTCGATGTGTTCCATGACGCCGCCGATGAAGACGCGGCCGGTGGCATCGCGCACCGCGTCCACGTCGCACTCGATGGCATCGTTCAGGAAGCGGTCCAGCAGCACGGGCGAATCGTTGCTGACCTTGACGGCCTCGCGCATGTAGCGCTCGAGGTCGCGCTGCTCGTGCACGATCTCCATGGCGCGGCCACCGAGCACATAGCTCGGGCGCACCACCAGCGGGTAGCCCAGGGCAGCCGCCTTCTCCAGCGCCTCCGGTTCGGCGCGGGCGGTGGCGTTGGGCGGCTGGCGCAGGCCCAGGGTGTGCAGCAGCTGCTGGAAGCGCTCGCGGTCTTCGGCCGCGTCGATCATGTCCGGGCTGGTGCCGATGATGGGCACTCCCGCGGCCTCCAGGCCCAGCGCGAGCTTGAGCGGCGTCTGGCCGCCGTACTGCACGATCACGCCCACCGGCTTCTCCTTGTCCACGATCTCCAGCACGTCTTCCAGCGTGAGGGGTTCGAAGTACAGGCGGTCGCTGGTGTCGTAGTCGGTCGACACGGTCTCGGGGTTGCAGTTGACCATGATGGTCTCGTAGCCGTCCTCGCGCATGGCGAGCGCGGCGTGCACGCAGCAGTAGTCGAACTCGATGCCCTGGCCGATGCGGTTGGGACCGCCACCCAGCACCATGATCTTCTTCTTATTGGTCGGCTCGGCCTCGCACTCACCGTCGCCATGGCCTTCGTAGGTGGAGTACAGGTAGGCGGTGTCGGTCGCGAATTCGGCCGCGCAGGTGTCCACGCGCTTGTAGACCGGGCGGATGTTCTCGGCGATGCGGCGCTCGCGCACGGCCTGGTCGTTGGTCTTGAGCAGCTTGGCCAGGCGGCGGTCGGAGAAGCCCTTCTTCTTCAGGCCACGCAGCGTGTCGGCGTCGATCGCGTCGAGGCTGGTCTTTTCCAGCGCGAGCTCGATCTTCACGATCTCCTCGATCTGCACCAGGAACCAGGGGTCGATCTTGGTGAACTGGTGCACCTCCTCCAGCGTCCAGCCGGCGGCGAACGCGTCGCCCACGTACCAGATGCGGTCCGGACCGGGTTCGCCGAGTTCGCGTTCCAGCGTCTCGCGGTCCTGCGTCTTCTCGTTCATGCCGTCCACTCCCACTTCCAGGCCGCGCAGGGCTTTCTGGAACGACTCCTGGAAGGTGCGGCCCATGGCCATGACCTCGCCCACGCTCTTCATCTGCGTGGTCAGGCGGCTGTCGGCGGTGGGGAATTTCTCGAACGCGAAACGTGGGATCTTGGTGACCACGTAGTCGATGCTGGGCTCGAAGCTCGCGGGCGTGGCGCCGCCCGTGATCTCGTTGCGCAGTTCGTCCAGCGTGTAGCCGATGGCCAGCTTGGCGGCCACCTTGGCGATCGGGAAGCCGGTGGCCTTGGACGCCAGCGCCGAAGACCGCGAGACGCGCGGGTTCATCTCGATGACGACCATGCGGCCGTCCTTCGGGTTGATGGAGAACTGCACGTTGGAGCCACCGGTGTCCACGCCGATCTCGCGCAGCACGGCCAGCGAAGCGTTGCGCAGGATCTGGTATTCCTTGTCGGTCAGCGTCTGGGCAGGCGCCACGGTGATCGAATCACCGGTGTGCACACCCATGGGGTCCAGGTTCTCGATCGAGCAGACGATGATGCAGTTGTCCGCCTTGTCGCGCACCACTTCCATCTCGTACTCTTTCCAGCCGAGCAGCGACTCTTCGATCAGCAGTTCGTTGGTGGGCGAGGCTTCCAGGCCGCGCTTGCAGATGGTCTCGAACTCTTCCGGGTTGTAGGCAATGCCGCCACCGGTGCCGCCGAGTGTGAAGCTGGGGCGGATCACCACCGGGAAGCCGACGGTCTTCTGCACGCCCCACGCCTCTTCCATGCTGTGCGCGATGCCCGAGCGCGCCGACCCCAGACCGATCTTGGTCATGGCGTCCTTGAACTTCAGGCGGTCTTCGGCCTTGTCGATGGCCTCGGGCGTGGCGCCGATCAGCTCCACGTCGTATTTGGCGAGCACGCCGTTGCGCCAGAGGTCGAGCGCGCAGTTCAGCGCGGTCTGACCGCCCATGGTCGGCAAGATGGCGAAGCCACCCTGGGCCAGCGGGCGCTCCTTGGCGATGATCTTCTCGACCGTCTGCCAGGTGATGGGCTCGATGTAGGTGACGTCGGCCGTGGCCGGGTCGGTCATGATGGTCGCGGGGTTGCTGTTGATCAGCACGACCCGGTAGCCCTCTTCGCGCAGGGCCTTGCAGGCCTGCACGCCAGAGTAGTCGAACTCACAGGCCTGGCCGATGATGATCGGGCCGGCGCCGATGATGAGGACGGTTTGAATGTCGGTTCTTTTGGGCATGGTTCGCTGGGGATGTGCGCCGGCTCAGGCGGTGGCGGGCACGCGGGCCTGCATCAGGTCGATGAAACGGTCGAACAGGTAACCGATGTCGTGCGGGCCGGGCGATGCCTCGGGGTGGCCCTGAAAGCAGAAGGCCGGCTGGTCGGTGCGTGCCAGGCCTTGCAGCGTGCCGTCGAACAGGCTCACGTGCGTGGCGCGCAGCGTGGCGGGCAAGGTCTTTTCGTCGACCGCGAAGCCGTGGTTCTGGCTGGTGATGCTCACGCGGCCGTTGTCGAGGTCCTTCACCGGGTGGTTGGCACCGTGGTGGCCGAACTTCATCTTGAAGGTCTTGGCCCCACTGGCCAGCGCCAGGATCTGGTGGCCCAGGCAGATGCCGAAGGTCGGCACGCCCGCTTCGATGATCTCGCGCGTGGCGGCGACGGCGTAGTCGCAAGGCTCCGGGTCGCCAGGGCCGTTGGACAGGAACACGCCGTTGGGCTTGAGCTTGAACACGTCGGAGGCTGGCGTCTGCGCCGGCACCACGGTGATCTTGCAGCCCCGCTCGCTGAGCATGCGCAGGATGTTGTACTTCACGCCGAAGTCGTAGGCCACCACGTGGAAGCGCGGCGCGATCTGCTCGCCATAGCCGAAGCCGAGTTGCCACTCGGTCTGCGTCCAGGCGTAAGGCGCCGTGGCCGAGACCACCTTGGCAAGGTCGGTGCCGGCCATGTTCGGCGCAGCCTTGGCCGCAGCCAGGGCCTGGGCGCGGTGCGCCTCGGTGATGGCTTCGCCGGCCGGCAGGGCCAGGATGCAGCCGTTCTGCGCGCCATGCGTGCGCAGGCGGCGCGTGAGCGCCCGGGTGTCGAGGTCGGCGATGGCCACGGTGCCTTCGCGCTGAAGGTACTGCGAGAGCGTTTCGTTGCTGCGGAAGTTGGAGGCCAGCAGAGGCAGGTCTTTGATGATCAGGCCAGCGGCGTGGACGCGGCTGGCTTCCACGTCTTCGGCATTGACGCCGGTATTGCCAATGTGCGGATACGTCAGCGTGACGATCTGCTGGCAGTAGCTGGGATCGGTGAGGATTTCCTGGTAGCCGGTGAGCGAGGTGTTGAACACCACCTCGCCCGTGGTCTGACCGGTGGCGCCAATGGAAACGCCTGTAAAGACCGTGCCGTCGGCGAGCGCGAGAAGGGCTTTCGGGTGGACGGGAAGCACGGAATTCTCCAGAGTGGGGCGGCAACGTCTTCGCGCCGGCGGCAGGTGCCGCGCAGGCCTCGCACCCGCCTCGCGCCGGCCGGAGCCGGGGCAGAAACGGAGCAAAAACCTGGGGTGGTGAGCCGGGGCGCGCAGGGTTGCGCTGATTGCGGGTAAACCGTGGAATTATAGCCCGGGTCGGTCAATCGACCGACGGGTCACGAAGCCAATCCGGCTGCGCTGGCGTGCAGGCAAATGGCGGCGGCGGCGGCCACGTTGAGCGACTCTTCTCCGCCGGGCTGGGCAATGCGCACGAAAGCCCCGGCACGGGCCATCAGGGCCTCGCCCACGCCCTGCCCTTCGTGACCCAGGACCCAGGCGCAGGGCCACGGCAGCCGGGCCTGATGCAGCCAGTCGCCCTGGTGGGAACTGGTCACCAGCATCGGCACGTCCAGCGCCGCGAGATCGTCCGCTGCCAGGCCTTCGATCAAGCGCAGCCCGAAATGCGCCCCCATGCCGGCACGCACCACTTTGGGCGACCACAGCGCGGCAGTGCCCTTGAGGGCCAGCACCTGACCAAAACCGAAAGCCGAGGCGCTGCGCAGGATGGAGCCCACATTGCCCGCGTCCTGCAGGCGGTCCAGCACCACGGTGGCCGTGCCGCCCTGCACCGCCAAGCCGGGCGGCAAGGACCAGACAAAGCCCACGCCGGCGGGCGACTCCAGCCCGCTGATGCCTGCCATCAGGGCGTCGGGCACGGTGACCACGTGATCGGTGGCATCGCGCAGGTCGTGCGGGGCCTGCGGCCAGAAGGATTCGGTGAACACCGCGGTGAGCGGACGCTGCCCGCGCGCCAGCAAGGCCCGGCAAAGGTGATCCCCCTCCAGCCAGACCTGGCCTTGCTTTCGGTAGGCGGTGCCATCCTGCACCAGCAGGCGCAGGCGTTTGAGCAGAGGGTTGTCGCGCGAAGTGATGGCCAGGGGCGATGCCGTCATGGCTCACCGCCCTCGTCCGCTGCGGGCACCACCAAGGCACGCGCGACCGGCGCGAACGAGCGCCGGTGCACAGCCAGGGCGCCATGCACCCGCAAGGCCTGCATGTGTTGCGCCGTTCCGTAGCCCTTGTGCTGGTCGAATCCGTACTCGGGGTGCTGCAGGTGCAGCTCGCACAACAGGCGGTCACGCGTGACCTTGGCCAGGATGGACGCGGCCGAAATCGACGGCACCAGCGCATCGCCCGACACGATGGCCTCGGCCAGCACGTCCAGTGTCGGCAGCCGGTTGCCGTCCACCAGCACCTTGGCGGGCTTCAAGCGCAGGCCCATGACCGCCCGGCGCATGGCCAGCATGGTGGCCTGGAGAATGTTGAGCTGGTCGATCTCCTCCACCGAGGCCTGCGCCACACTGCAGCACAGCGCCTTGGCGCGGATTTCGTCATACAGTTTTTCGCGGCGCAATGCGGTCAGTTGCTTGGAGTCCGCCAGACCCTTGATGGGCGAGCGGTCGTCCAGGATCACGGCGGCGGCCACCACCGGCCCGGCCAGGGGGCCGCGCCCGGCCTCGTCCACGCCCGCGAGCAGTCCGGGCACGTCCCAGATCAGCGGGGCCTGTTCAGCCTTCAAGAACTTGTTCGATCGCATCGGTGGCCAGTTGGGCGGTGTCTCGTCTCAGTGTGTGGTGCAGCTCGGCGAATCGCTGCTGGAGTGATGCAATTTTCGCAGGTGCGTCGAGCCAGTCCAGCACCGCCCGCGACAGCGCCTGGGGTGTGGCCGCGTCTTGCAGCAGCTCGGGCACCACGAATTCGCCACACAGGATGTTGGGCAGGCCCACCCAGGGCTGCAGCTGCTTGCGCCGCATGATCTGCCACGAGAGCCAGTTCATGTTGTAGGCGATCACCATGGGCCGCTTGAACAGCGCGGCTTCCAGCGTGGCGGTGCCGCTGGCGATCAGCGTCACATCGCAGGCGGCCAGCGCGGTGTGCGACTGACCTGGGATCACCGTCAACGCGCCATCCAGCCCGGCGGCACGGGCCGCGGCCTCGATCCGCTCGCGCAGCGCTGGCACCGCCGGCACCACGAATCGAATCCCCGGGCGCTCGCGCCGAAGCCGCACGGCCGCTTCAAAAAAGCGCGCGACCAGGTACTGCACCTCCGACGCACGACTGCCCGGCAGGATGGCGACCACCGCATCCTCCTCGCGCAGACCCAATTGGGCGCGCGCTGCCGCGCGGTCTGGCTCCATGGGGATCACATTGGCCAGCGGATGGCCGACGTAGGTCGCCGCAATGCCATGCTGCCCCAGCAGCTCGGGCTCGAACGGAAAAATACAGAGCACGTGGTCGGCGCTGCGCCGGATCTTGTCGACCCGGTCCGCGCGCCAGGCCCAGATGGACGGGCAGACGAAGTGCACGGTGCGAATGCCCCCCGCCTTCAGGTTGGCTTCCAGATCCAGATTGAAATCGGGTGCGTCCACGCCGATGAACACATCGGGGCGCGTCGATGTCAGCAAGCGCTGCTGCAACTCGGCACGGATGCCCACGATCTCGCGGTAATGGCGCAGCACCTCGACATACCCACGCACCGCGAGCTTCTCGCTGGGCCACCAGGGGTCGAAGCCCTGCGCCACCATCTGCGGGCCACCGATGCCGAACGAGTGAAGATCGGGCCAGCGCTGCCGGACACCACCCAGCAACAGACCGGCGAGCAGGTCGCCCGACGTCTCGCCCGCCACGAGGGCAAAACGCTTGGACGGATTCATCAAGGCCTCAGCGGACGATGCCGCGCTGGGGCGACACCTGCCCGAGGAAGTCCAGCATCATCGCCACATCGGGCGCCGCCTCGGGCGTCTTGTCGGTCAGCCCGTGAATGCGCGCCACGGCCTCTTCCAGCTTGAGATCGTCCCGGTACAACGCCTTGTGCATGGCCTTCACGGCCGAAATGCGCTCGGGCGAAAAGCCCCGGCGGCGCAGGCCTTCGAAATTCATCGAACGCGCCTGGGCGGGCTGGCCCTGGCACATCACAAACGGGGGCAAGTCGGCAAACAGCAGCGAGCACATGGCGGTCATGGCATGCGCACCGATGCGCACGAACTGATGCGCCACGGTGAAACCGCCGAGGATCACCCAGTCATCCACCACCACGTGGCCGGCGAGCTGCGAGTTGTTGGCAAAGATGGTGTGATTGCCTACCACGCAGTCGTGCGCCAAATGCACATAGGCCATGATCCAGTTGTCGTTGCCGACCTGGGTCACCGCACGGTCGCCCGGCGAGCCGATGTTGAAGGTGCAGAACTCGCGGATCGTGTTGCGGTCACCGATGACCAGTTCGCAGGGCTCGCCCGCGTACTTCTTGTCCTGTGGAATCGCCCCCAGCGAGTTGAACTGGAAGATGCGGTTGTCGCGGCCGATGGTGGTGTGACCTTCGATCACGCAGTGGGCGCCGACCGTGGTGCCGGCACCGATCTTCACGTGTGGCCCGATCACGGTGTACGGCCCCACACTCACCGAGCTGTCGAGTTCGGCGGCAGGGTCGACCAGCGCAGTGGGATGAATCAGAGACACGAGGCGCGCTCTCCCACGTTCAGGCGATGGTGCGCATGGTGCACATCAGTTCGGCTTCACACGCAATCTGATCGCCCACGCGCGTCACACCCTTGAACTTGAAGATGCCGGCCTTGGCGCGCTCCAGGGTCACGTCCATGATGAGCTGGTCGCCGGGTTCAACGGGGCGCTTGAAACGCGCGCCATCGATGCCCGCAAAGTAGTACACCGTCTTGTCGTCGGGCGTGACGCCCATGGTGTCGAAGGACAGCAGCGCCGCGGCCTGGGCCATGGCTTCGAGCATCAGCACCCCCGGCATGACCGGGCGATGCGGAAAGTGGCCCACGAAAAACGGCTCGTTGATGGTCACGTTCTTCAGTGCCTTGATACTCTTGCCCTTGTCCAGCTCCAGCACGCGATCCACCAGCAAAATGGGGTATCGGTGCGGCAGCTGCTTGAGAATCTGGTGGATGTCCATCATGGCTTTGAATTGTTTTGAACGGCTTGTTCGATCGCCTGCTCCGCGGCCTTGAGGCGCTCGCGCAGGCGGTTGAGCTGCTTGAGGGAGGCAGCGTTCTTTTCCCAGCTGGCATTGTCGTCGATGGGGAACATGCCGGTGTAATGTCCTGGCTTGAGCAGGGAGCGCGTGACCACCGAGGCCGCCGAGACGTGCACACCATCAGCCAGCCGGAGGTGCCCCAGCACCACCGCGCCCCCGCCAATGGTGCAATGCGCTCCGATGGTCGCACTGCCCGCCACGCCGACACAACCGGCCATGGCGGTGTGCGCTCCCACATGCACGTTGTGGCCGATCTGGATCAGGTTGTCCAGCTTCACGCCGTCCTCGATCACGGTATCGTCCAGCGCGCCACGGTCGATGCAGGTGTTCGCACCGATCTCCACGTCGTTGCCGATGCGCACCGCACCCAGTTGCTCGATCTTGATCCATTCGCCCTGATGAGGCGCGAAACCGAAACCATCGGCCCCGATCACCGCACCGGAATGCACCACACCACGCGCGCCGATGGTGCACCGCTCACCCAGGGTGACCCGCGGATGCAACCAGGTGCCTTCGCCCACGCGGGCGCCGTCACCCAGCACGGCGTGGGCGCCTACCCGGACACCGCGCGACAAATGAACATCGCGCCCCACGACTGCAAACGGCCCCACGCTCACCCCCTCGTCCACACGGGCCGAAGGATGGATGCTGGCCAGTGGATCAATGCCCTGCGCAGGCGCAGCATCGTGCTGCTGCTTCCACCACTGGGTCAGCCTGGCGAAATAGAGGTAGGGGTCGTCCGTGACGATGCAGGCGCCACGGGCCATGGCCTGGTCCTGCAAGGCCGGAGGAACGATGAGCACCTCGGCCGCCGTGCTGGCAATCTGGCCTGCGTAGCGTGCCTGTGCCACGAAGGCCAGCTCGCCCGGGCCGGCCGTGGCCACGGGGGCCAAGCGGTGAATCAGCAGGTCGGGTGAGCCGTGCCGCGCGCCGCCCAGGGCTTCAACGATGTCGCCCAGTGGCCTCGACACGGGTCGCCCTGGCGTGAACTTACTTGCCGCCGTTCAAGCCGCTCAGCACCTTGTCGGTGATGTCGTGCTTGGGGTTGATGTAGACGGCTTCCTGGATCACCAGGTCGTATTTCTCGGCCTCGGCCACCTGCTTGATCACGCGGTTGGCGCGCTCGAGCACGCTTTGCAGCTCCTCGTTCTTGCGCAGGTTGAGGTCTTCCTGGAACTCGCGCTGCTTGCGCTGAAAGTCGCGATCCTGCTCGACGAGCTGGCGCTGGCGCGCCGCGCGCTGGGCATCCGGCAACGTGGGGGACTCACGTTCGAATTTCTCCGAAGCGGTCTTGAGCTGGGCTGCCAGCCCCTGGACTTCCTTCTCGCGCCGCGAGAACTCCTGCTCCAGCTTGGTCTGTGCCGCCTTGGCCAGGTTGGCCTCGCGGAAGATGCGGTCGGTGTTCACGAAGCCGATGCGGAAGTCCTGCGCCGTGGCGGCAAAGGCCAGCAGGCCCAGCCCAGCGGCCAGCAGGAGGCGTCGGTTGAAAAGTCGGGAGAAAGTCTTCATCAAAAGGAGGTTCCGATCTGAAACTGGAATTTCTGGATTCTATCGCCAGGGAATTTCCGGATGGGGTTGGCGATGGCGAAGCGCAAGGGGCCGACGGGCGAGATCCAGCTCAGGCCCACACCCACGGAAGCGCGCAAATCGGTGGCATTTGCTCGGGTGTCATTTTCGCCGTACACGTTGCCGACGTCGATGAACCCGAACATGCGCAGGGTACGGTCATTGCCCGCGCCTGGGAAAGGCGTGATGAACTCGGCGCTGAAAGCCATGCTGCGATTGCCACCGATGTTGACCAGCTCGCCGGCCTGAACGCCCGACATGATGGGCGAGGTCGGACCCAGGGTGCCTTGGTCGAAGCCGCGCACCGAACCCAGGCCCCCCCCGTAGAAGTTCTTGAACAGCGGGAACGGACGGCCGCCCAGGCCCTTGCCATAGCCCAACTCACCGTTGAACGCGAGGGTGTACTGCTTGGTCAGCGGAATGTACTGCTGGATCTGGTAGTTGGCCTTGAGGTAGCGGGTGTCGCCGCCCACCCCGATCTCGGTGTTGAAGCGCTGCAACCGGCCCTGGGTCGGCACCAGCGCGCTGTCGCGACCGTCCCGTGACCAACCGATGGTCAGGGGCACCGAGGAGCTGGTTTCCCCGAACGTGTTCGAGTACTGCTGGTAGGCCTGTGGCAGACCCGTACCGGGTTCGATCTTGGTCTGCTCGATGCCAATGCCGAAGAACACCGTGTCCTGCTCGGTGAAGGGCACGCCGAACTTCACGCTCACACCCGGCGTGATGAGGCGGTAGTCACCACCCTGCTCGGTGTACGGCTGGGTCGTGCGGTAGTAGACGTCGAAGCTGCGCGACACGCCGTCCGGCGTGAAATACGGGTCCACCGTGCTGATCACGACCTGGCGGTTGTAGTCGCTGGTGTTGACGTCCACCCCCAGGTAGTTGCCCGAGCCGAACACGTTTTCCTGGCGGATGCCGGCAATGATCGAGAGCTTGTCAGCCTGTGAGTAGCCCGCACCCAGCGTCAGGTTGCCGGTGGGTTTTTCGGCCACGGTGATGGTCATGTCCACCTGGTCGGGCGTGCCCGGCACCGGCTGGGTATCGACCTCCACGGACGTGAAGAAGCCCAACCGGTCGACCCGGTCGCGCGACAGGCGGATGCGATCGCTGTCGTACCAGGCCGATTCCAGCTGGCGGAACTCGCGACGGATGACTTCGTCGCGGGTGCGGTTGTTGCCTTCGACGTTGATGCGGCGCACGTACACGCGGCGTGCGGGCTGCGCCCGCAGCACGAAGGCCACCTGTTTGTTCACCCGATCGATGTCGCGGCTGGCCTCGACCTGGGCGAAGGCATAACCGAAGGCGCCGAAGTAGTCGGTGAAGGCCTTCACCGTGCTGGTTTCGTCTTCCGCGTTGTAGGCCTCGCCAGCGCGCAGCGTCACGAGCGACTTGAACTCCTCTTCCCGCCCCAGGTACTCGCCCTCGAGCGCCACCGACTTGACCACGTAGCGGTCGCCTTCGGTAATGTTCAGGGTGATGGACATGCTCTCCTTGTCCGGCGCGATCGCGACCTGGGTGGAGTCGATGCGGAATTCGAGGTAGCCGCGCGTGAGGTAGTAGGAACGCAGGGTTTCGATGTCGGCGTTGAGCTTGGCACGCGAATAGCGGTCGGACTTGGTGTACCAGCTCAGCCAGCCACCGGTGTCGAGGTCGAACAGGTTGCGCAGCGTCGACTCCGAGAACGCGCGGTTGCCGACGATGCGAATCTCCCGGATCTTGGCCACGTCGCCTTCGACCACGCTGAAATTGAGGTTGACGCGGTTGCGCTCGCTCGGGGTCACGGTGGTGACGATCTGCGCGGCGTACATGCTGCGGTTGATGTACTGGCGCTTGAGCTCCTGCTCGGCGCGATCCGCCAGCGCCTTGTCGAACGGCCGGCCATCGGTCAGGCCGATGTCTCGCAGGGCCTTCTTCAGCACGGTGTCGTCAAACTCCTTGATGCCAGAGAAGCTGATGTCCGCGACCGTCGGCCGCTCTTCGACGATCACCACCAGCACGTCGCCATTGACCTGCAGGCGCACGTCGCTGAACAGGCCCAGGCCGAACAGCGAACGGATGGCGGTCGAACCCTTGTCGTCGTTGTACTGGTCACCGATGCGGAACGGCAAGGAAGCGAACACCGTACCGGGCTCGACACGCTGCAGGCCTTCGACACGGATGTCGCGCAAGGTGAAGGGGTCGACAGCCCAGGCAGGCAGGGCCGCAAGAAGGGTCGTCGCGAGCGCCGAAAGGGTCAGGCCGCGAAGTCCGAAGGATTTTATTTTCATGGAAAAGAAGCGTTCAGCCAGCCAGGCGGGCCACATCATTGAACAAGGCGACGGACATGAGCGCCATGAGAACCACGACACCCCCTCGCTGCAGGCGCTCCATCCAGACATCAGACACGCTGCGCCCAGTGACACCCTCCCAAAGATAATACATCAGGTGCCCCCCATCGAGGACCGGCAGCGGCAGCAGGTTGAGCACGCCCAGACTCACGCTGATCAGAGCGAGAAACAGCAGGTAAGAGGTGATACCGAGGCTGGCCGATTTACCGGCGTAGTCGGCAATCGTGAGCGGGCCGCTGAGGTTCTTCACAGACGCTTCGCCGATGAGCATCCGCCCCATCATCTTGAGCGTCAGCCAGGACACCTCCCAGGTCCGGACAACCCCGTTGACCAGGCCATCGACCGCGCCGTGGCGCACGGTCGTCATCTCCGGCATGGCGCCGATGTACGCCCCGACACGCCCCACCCAGATGCCGGCCTGCTGCTCGGGCATGGGTTTGACCACCAGATGCACGACCTGCCCTGCGCGCAGCACCTCCCAGCGCTGCTCGACGGGCTGCCCGGCCGGGCCGACGGCTGCCCGGATCAGGGCCCGCAGGCTTTGCCCGTCACCCAGGGCCTGGTCGTTGACCTTGCGCACGGTGTCGCCTTCCCTCAGTCCGGCAGCGGCCGCCGCCCCACCCTCCATGACCTCGCCCACCACCGGCGCGCTCCACGGGCTGGTGATGCCGATGCGCTGGAACAGCGCAGCGTCGGCTTCCCGCACGTCCAGCTCGCTCAAGGGAAGCGTCACGGGGCGCGTCGCATCGCCTTCGCGCGACGACACCCACAGGGTCAAGTCCTCGCTCGACAGAGCGGCCTGCGTCAGGCGCCAGCGCAGGTCCTCGAAAGACGCCACCGCACTGGCTTCGGCGTCGGCCACGGCGGTCTGCGCCACCCACTCACCGCCGTGCAGGCCCGCACGCTCGGCGATCGAACCCGCCACCGGACTGGCCAGCACCGGCTTGGGCTCTTCCACACCGGTCCAGTTGACGACGGCATAAATCGCGATCGCCAGCAGCAGGTTCGCCGCGGGGCCGGCCGCGACGATGGCGGCACGCGAGCGCAGCGGCTGGGTGTTGAAGGCCAGATGGCGCTCGGCCGGGTCGACCGGTGCCTCGCGCTCATCGAGCATGCGCACATAGCCGCCCAGGGGCAACGCGCAGAGCACGAACTCGGTGGGACTGCCCTTTTTGCGCCAGGTCAGCAGCGGTTTGCCAAAACCGACCGAAAAACGCAGCACCTTCACGCCGCAGGCCACGGCCACCCGATAGTGGCCGTACTCGTGCACGGCGATCAGCAGACCGAGGGCCACGACGAAGGCAACGAGTGTGAGCATGGCGAATTCGGTTGAGAGGTGAACGGACGGGGTGGCGGCCGTCGGGCCGTCAAGCCGCCAACCGGTCGATCTGGACTTGCGCGATGGCGCGCGTTTCCGCGTCGATCGCCAGCAGGTCGTCCAGGCCCTGGGGCTTCGAGGGGGTCAGGGCCTGCAAAGTTGCATGGTTGACGACGTGGATCTGGTCGAACCGCAGCCGATGGTCCAGAAAGGCCGCCACGGCGACCTCGTTGGCGGCATTGAGCACCGCCGTCGTGCCCGCCGGGCCGCCCAGGGCATCCCAGGCGAGGCGCAGACCGGGAAAACGCCGGTCGTCCGGCTTTTCGAAACTCAGAGCCCCCAGTGAGGCGAAGTCCAGTGCGGCCGCACCGGAGACGATGCGCTCCGGCCAGGACAGGCCATAGGCGATGGGCCCCCGCATGTCGGGGGTACCCAGCTGGGCCACCACGGATCTGTCGGCGTACTGCACCATCGAATGGATCACGCTTTGCGGATGGATCACCACTTCGATCTGCGAAGCGGGCAATCCAAACAGATAGCAGGCCTCGATGACTTCCAGCGCCTTGTTCATCATGGTCGCCGAGTCCACCGAGATCTTGCGGCCCATCACCCAATTGGGATGCGCACAGGCCTGCTCCGGCGTCACCTCGTGCAAGGTCTGCGGATCGCGCGTGCGGAAAGGACCACCGGAAGCCGTGAGCACGATCTTGTCGACCCGGCGCGACCAGGTCGTGGGGTCTTCGGGCAGCGACTGAAAGACCGCCGAATGTTCGCTGTCGATGGGCAGCAGCGTCGCACCGCCTTCGCGCACCGCCCGCATGAACAGCTCGCCGCCGACCACCAGCGCCTCCTTGTTCGCCAGCAGCAGCTTCTTGCCCGCCTGCGCGGCCGCCAGGCTGGGCGAAAGACCGGCGGCTCCGACGATGGCGGCCATCACGGCATCCACCTCCGGATTGCGGCTGACGTCGCACAAGGCCTGCGCGCCCGACAGCACCTCGACCGACAGGCCGAGCTCGCGCACGCGGCCGGCCAGTTGCTGCGCATGCGCCGGGCTGGCCATGACGGCGTAGCGGGGAGCAAAGCGCTGGCATTGCGCCAGGATGGCCTCCACCTGCGTGGCGGCAGTCAGCGCAAACACGGTGTAGCGCTCAGGGTGGCGGGCGATCACGTCCAGCGTGCTGACCCCGATCGAGCCTGTGGAGCCCAGAATGGTGATGGCTTGGGGGCGGGTCATGGCAATCAGACGGTGATGAGCATCATGGCCAGCGGCAACACGGGCAGCAAGGCGTCGACGCGATCGAGCACGCCGCCATGGCCGGGGAGCAGCTGGCTGGAATCCTTGGCTCCGGCACTGCGCTTGACCAGCGACTCCACCAGATCACCGACCACGCTCATGGTGACAAGAAACACCAGCGACAGCACCGCCAGCGCCGGCCCCAGAGCCCAGAGCCGCGCATACAGGCTGGTGCCTTGCGCATCGGCCCAGAGCCAGCAGGCCGCCAACACAAAGACCCCCAGCAATCCACTGATGGCGCCCTCCCAGCTCTTGCCCGGGCTGATGGTGGGAGCGAGCTTGCGCCGCCCCAGGGCCTTGCCACCAAAATAGGCGGCGATGTCGGCCGTCCAGACCAGCAGCAGCACGGAGAGCAGAAAGCCCAGACCTTCCAGGCGCGCGTGCACCATGGCCAGCCAGGCACAGGCGATGAGTGCCAGCCCCACCCAGAGGCGCAGGCCGACCGGCCATGCGCTCCAGCCTTTCACGCCACGGCCCAGCATTACGACAGCGAGCAACACCCAGGCGGCCCCCACGGCCAGCCAGAGCGGGCGCAGCGACAGGTTCAGGCCACCGGCCCACCAGACCACCGCCATCAGGACACCCAGACCCAGGCCCAGACCCAGCGAGAGCGAAGAGCCGCAGCCATTGAGGCGAGCCCATTCCCAGCCGCCCGCCACGATCAGCAGCAGGGTCAGGGCGGCAAAAGGCTCGATCGAGGGGTTAAACAGCGCGGGCAGCAGAACGGCCAGCAACAGCACAGCCGTGATGATGCGCTGCTTAAGCATGTCGCTGGCCCACCGCGACCACCTCGGGCTCGACCTCGGCCCGTTGCTCGGCGGTCTGGCCGAAGCGGCGCTCGCGCCGGGCGAATTCGGCCAATGCGCGGTCCAGTTCGGCCGCATCGAAATCGGGCCAGAGGCAGTCGGTGAACAGCAGCTCCGTGTAGGCCGACTGCCAGAGAAGGAAGTTGCTGATGCGCAGCTCACCACCGGTGCGGATCAACAGATCCGGGTCGTCCACGTGGGCCAGCGCCATCGCACCTGACAAGCTTTGCTCGGTGATCTCCACGCCTTGCTGGGCGAGGCGCCGGGCGGCCTGGGCGATGTCCCAGCGCCCGCCATAGTTGAAGCACACGTTCAAGACCAGGGTGTGGTTGTGCGCGGTCTCGCGCTCGGCCGCCTCCAGGCCTTGCACCACCCGCGTCGACAGGCCTTCCCGGTTGCCTGGGAAATGCAGTTGCACGCCACTCTTTTTCAGGCTGGGAACCTCGCGCGACAACGCCATGGCGAGCAAATCCATGAGGCCCGAGACCTCTTCCACCGGGCGGTTCCAGTTTTCGGACGAGAACGCGAAGACGGAGAGCACGGGCACGCCTCGCTCGATGCACGCCTTGACCACCCCGCGCAGCGCGTCCACGCCCTGCTTGTGCCCGGCCGCGCGCGGCAGCCAGCGCTTCTGCGCCCAGCGGCCATTGCCGTCCATGACGATGGCCACATGGCCAGGCAGTTTCGCCGGCACGGAGGGGTGAGTTGCAGCAGATGCCATGGCCAGGGTCGATGGAAGGGGCGGATCAGACCGCCATGATGTCCTGCTCTTTGGAGGCCACCAGCCGGTCCACCTCGGCAATCATGCGGTCGGTGAGCTTCTGGATGTCTTCCTGCGAGCGGCGGTCGTCGTCTTCGGACGCCAGCTTTTCCTTGACCAGCTTCTTCACCGATTCGTTGGCGTCGCGCCGGAGGTTGCGCACCGCGATCTTGGCGGCTTCGCCCTCACCCCGGACCACCTTGGTGAGCTCCTTGCGGCGCTCCTCGGTCATGGGAGGCATGGGAACGCGGATCAGGTCGCCCTGGCTGGAAGGATTCAGGCCCAGATCCGACTCGCGAATGGCCTTCTCGATCTTGGCGCCCATGCCTTTTTCCCACGGCGACACGCCGATGGTGCGCGCGTCGAGCAACGTCAGGTTGGCGACCTGGGACAGCGGCAGCATGGAGCCGTAATACTCCACGTGCACGGTGTCCAGCAGGGCGGGGTTGGGCCGGCCGGTGCGGACCTTGGTCAAACTGTTCTTGAGCGCTTCCACCGATTGAAGCATCTTGTGCTCAGCGGTTTTGCGGATGTCGTCGGTGCTCATGAAAACTCCTCAATGCAGCAGAAAATGGAATGCCGTGTGGGCATCAGACGTGAACCAGCGTGCCCTCATCGCCTCCCAGCACCACCTTGCGCAGCGCGCCGGGCTTGAAGATCGAGAACACCTTCACGGGCAGTTTCTGGTCGCGGCACAGGGCAAAGGCGGTGGCGTCCATCACCTGCAGGTTCTTGCTCATGGCCTCGTCGAAGGAAATGGTGGTGTAGCGCGTGGCGCTGGGGTCCTTGTTCGGATCGGCGGTATAGACGCCATCGACCTTGGTGGCCTTGAGCACGATCTCGGCACCGATCTCGGCTCCGCGCAGCGCCGCGGCGGTGTCGGTGGTGAAGAAGGGGTTGCCGGTGCCGGCGGCGAAGACCACGACCTTGCCCTCTTCGAGGTATTGCAAGGCCTTGGGGCGAACGTAGGGCTCGACCACCTGCTCGATGGCAATGGCCGACATCACGCGGGCAACCAGGCCGGCCTTGTCCATGGTGTCGGCGAGAGCCAGCGAATTCATCACGGTCGCAAGCATGCCCATGTAATCGGCGGTGGCGCGGTCCATGCCGACCGAGCCCCCGGCAACGCCGCGGAAGATGTTGCCGCCACCGATGACGATGGCCACCTGGACGCCCAGGCGGGTGACTTCGGCGATTTCTTCCACCATGCGCACGATGGTGGCTCGGTTGATGCCGAAAGCGTCATCGCCCATGAGGGCCTCTCCCGACAGTTTCAACAGAATCCGTTTGTAGGCTGGCATGAGGCAACTTTCAGGAAATCGATAAACAAAGATTCAACCGGCAAGTGTAGCGAGGAGCCCGCATTCACCTGCCGCTTCGGGGCGTAAATAAGCCCCATACGGCACAACGGGCCTTGCGGCCCGTTGTCTCGTCCAGTCTCGGCAGGATCAGGCGCCCTTGGCGGCAGCCACTTGCGCGGCCACTTCCGCCGCGAAGTCGTCGACCTTCTTCTCGATGCCTTCGCCCACCACGAACAGGGTGAAGCCCTTCACGTTGGTGCCAACGGCCTTGAGCATCGCGCCCACGGTCTGCTTGCCATCGGCGGCCTTCACGAAAACCTGGTCGAACAGCGACACTTCCTTGAGGTACTTCTGCACCGAGCCTTCCACCATCTTGGCGACGATGTCGGCAGGCTTGCCCGATTCGGCGGCCTTGGCGGCGGCCACCGAGCGCTCGCGCTCGATCAGCTCCGCAGGCACGTCGGCCGAGGTCAGCGACACCGGCTTCATCGCGGCCACGTGCATGGCGACGTCCTTGGCCGCCACGGCATCGCCTTCGAACTCCACCACCACGCCGATGCGGGTGCCGTGCAGGTAACCAGCGAGCTGGCCGCCGTTGGCCCAGTGCTTGAAGCGGCGGAACGACATGTTTTCGCCGATCTTGCCGATCAGGCCCTTGCGCACGTCTTCCAGCGTGGGGCCGAAGCCGTCCTGGCTGTAGGGCAGCGCGCCCAGGGCTTCCAGGTCGGCGGGGTTGTGTGCCGCCACCAGCTGGGCGGCCGCGTTGGCCAGCGCCAGGAAGCTGTCGTTCTTGGTGACGAAGTCGGTTTCGCAGTTGACTTCGATCAGCGCGCCGGTGGTGCCGTTGATGGAACTGGCCACGACGCCTTCGGCGGTGACGCGGCTGGCGGCCTTGCCGGCCTTGGTGCCGAGCTTGACGCGCAGCAGCTCTTCCGCCTTGGCCATGTCGCCGTCGGCTTCGGTCAGGGCTTTCTTGCACTCCATCATGGGTGCGTCGGTCTTGGCGCGCAGTTCGGCGACCATGCTTGCGGTAATTGCCATTTCAGTTTCTCCGTTCGCCGTTGTGCCCCGGCGGGCAGAACGGTCTGTTTCAATGATCGGGTGGCCTTATGAAAAAGGGGCTACAGGAGCCCCTCTTTCATGCAAGAGTCAGGCTCAGGCGGAAGCGTCTTCCTTGACTTCCACGAATTCGTCAGCGCCTTCGGCGGCCACGGCCTTGACGACATCGTTCACCGCGTTGCTGCGGCCTTCGATGATGGCATCGGCGATGCCACGGGCGTACAGGGCCACGGCACGGGCCGAGTCGTCGTTGCCGGGGATGACGTAGTCAATGCCCACGGGCGAGTGGTTGGTGTCGACCACGCCCGCCAGCGGGATGCCCAGCTTCTGGGCTTCGAGCACGGCGATCTTGTGGAAGCCTACGTCGATGACGAAGATGGCATCGGGCAGCGCATTCATGTCCTGAATGCCGCCGATGTCCTTCTCGAGCTTTTCCATTTCGCGAGCAAACATCAGCTGCTCTTTCTTGGTCATGCTGTCCAGACCGGCTTCCTTCTGGGCTTGCATGTCCTTCAGGCGCTTGATGGAGGTCTTGACCGTCTTGAAATTGGTCAGCATGCCGCCCAGCCAGCGCTGGTCCACGAAAGGCACGCCGGCGCGGCGGGCTTCCTGGGCCACGATGTCGCGCGACTGGCGCTTGGTGCCCACCATCAGGATGGTGCCGCGGTTGGCGGAGAGCTGGCGCACGAACTTGGCGGCCTCTTCGAACAGGGGCAGCGTCTTTTCGAGGTTGACGATGTGGATTTTGTTGCGATGGCCGAAGATGTACGGTGCCATCTTGGGGTTCCAGAAGCGGGTCTGGTGTCCAAAGTGGACACCGGCTTCCAGCATTTCGCGCATGGAGATAGACATGAGTTAACTTTCCAGAGGTTGAGTCTAAAATCCAGCCCCGATCACCTGTGCATTGAACGGACCGCTGACGGTCCTGGTGCTTCAGGCAACACCCGGTTGGGCTGGTTTGCGATTTCGCCCTGCAAAGGCGGCAAGAACGGTGTTCGAGCCAGCCATCTGCAAAGCCCGTCGATTATAGCAGCCCGACCGATCCCGTCCTACTTTCGCTCTCTGGACCGCGCTCCGAATGGAATCGCGTCCGGGGTGTTTCTGCGCCACAACCCATGCCCGATGTCCCGTTGACCGTCGATTGCCCACCCCCTTCC
>NZ_JBYTAE010000006.1:0-103140 GCF_058787875.1 Hydrogenophaga sp. FW305-3-2-15-A-LB1
GGGCATGGGCGGGTGGCCTTGCTGCGCGCCGTCGACCAGCACGGCTCCATCACACAGGCCGCCAAGGCCTTCGGCATGAGCTACAAGGCCGCCTGGGATGCCATCAACAGGATGAACGCGCTGTCTCGAACGCCCCTGATCGAGCGCGCCGTCGGGGGCAGAGGAGGTGGGTCCACTCACTTGACCGAGCATGGCCGGAAGTTGATCGAGCGCTATGAACAGGTAGACGCCATTCACCAACGTTTTGTCGAACTTCTGGACCAGGGCTCGATGGACCTGGATCAGGAATTCTCCCTTTTGAAGGTACTGAACATGAAGACCAGCGCGCGCAACCAATGGATGGGAAAAGTCACGGCCGTGCGCTCGGGCGCGGTCAACGATGAGGTCGAAGTGACCTTGCCTGGTGGACAGCGGCTCGCGGCCATCATCACCCGGGAAAGCACACAAGCCCTGGGACTCAAGACCGAGCAGGCGGTGATCGTGCTGGTGAAAGCGTCGTCTGTGCTGCTGGCCACCGACCTGCAAGGCGCCAAGATTTCGGCGCGCAACCGCATCGAAGGCAAGGTGCACGCGCTGACGCCGGGCGCGGTGAACGCGGAAGTCACTCTCAAGACCGAGGATGGCCTGGAGGTCGTGGCGATCGTCACGCAAGGCGCTGTCGCCGAACTTGCGCTGACACCAGGCGCCTCCGCAACGGCGCTGGTGAAAGCGTCGGATGTGATTCTGGCTGTCGCGAGCTGAGCTCGGGGCGGGACCGTTTTCAGCCCGAGACAGAGTCCGCGGGGGACCTGAGACGTTGGGTTTCAGATATCCTTTACACATTCTACGATGTATATCGCAGGCAATTGGATTTGCTCATGATAGCGAATTTCCTTCAATCGAGAGGCAATTAAATACCGCTTATCAAGCCGCGAGGGGCTTAATTGGCGGTAACTGAGTTACGTCCGCGACTGGTCGGATTGGCGATCAACCACCTTTGTCACCATGGGGGCCATGGCCCCCATACCCCCAATTGCGGCGATATCACGCAAGATCGGCATTGCCTCTCGGCCAATAGCCGTTTCCAGCACCTCCAGAGCCTCATAGAGCGGGCGGTACTGGTCGCGCATCATCTGCACCCACCGAGGTGCCTCTCCAAGCTCGCCGTTGATCTGGTCCAACACGGTGAGCACGTTGTCCATCACGTAGGCATGGCCCATCACATCCTGAAGCGCTTTTTCGATAACATTGGCAGCAGCCATTTCGTAACTCCTTTTCAGTTCGAACTTTGGTAAGAGACGCCCGGGCCTGACCGCCTGGGCGTTCTCGCTTTGTGGATTGACCGCCACATCGGCTAGACCGTCTCACCCCCTTTCCCGGATAACGCAGCTGCCAATTGCGCAGCCACGCCAGGCGCGAAGGACGGGCAAGGAACAACGTGGCGAGGACCGTAGGCCCAGGAATCAGCCCACTCCCGAAGCTCCGATTTCCGGCGACGGAGCAACAGGACCTGGACCGCATTGCGGCTGGCCCTGAAGCGCCGCTGAGCCTCACGATTGGCGATGGCCGCCTGCTCTGGTGTCATGGCCATCACTCACCCACCTTCCCGAACTGCTGGTACTGTGGTTGCCAAGAGGAGGGCGGATCAACCAGGGCAGTGCTCCCCAAGCTGGGGAACTCCTGCACGCCGGCCCGCTGCGCTACCTGCGCTGCAAGCTCGGCCATGCCGGCCAGCCAGGCGCGAGCGAACTCGGCCTGGCTGGTGCCTGGCTCACGGGAGGCCCAGGCGGCGCGCCTGTAGGCCTTCTGAGCGATCCGGGCGGCCTCGGCATTGGTGAGCCACTGCCAGGGCGCTTGGATCGGCACTAGACCATCGCGGCGGCGTTGCCGGAGCACGGCCATGTACTTTGCTGAAGTGCTCATCGGACACCGCCTTTCCGGGCGCCGAACCGAGGCCTCAACGACCGTTTGCAGGCCGCGCAGTGTTCAGCCCGCTCTGCGCTATCTGCGGTGGGCAAAAGCTCACCGGTGAGCCTAAAGTGACGTGTTACTAGCACGTCAGGCCCTGCGGGCCGCTTCGGTCCTGTCCGTTTTTCCGGACTAAAGTGAGGTGTTACAAGCACCTCAGGCCCTTCGGGCCGTTCTGAGCCGCGGTCGCGGCAAGCCGCTGCCCGGTCTCCGACCGGCCCTCCAGGCAGCGATGCAACCGCCGCTCTCAGCTCGTTGTTGGCCTTGTAGAGCTCGTTGAACATGGCGGCCTTGCGCGCCAGCAACCCCCACCAGTAGAAGTCCCTGGGGTGCAGTTCGAGGTTCTCAGGCGTGTACAGCCGGCCTGCGCTGATCGACCAGCCTTTCCAGGCATCGCCTGGCAGTTCGTAGTGCAGCTGCAGCCGCAGCAGCTTGTAGGCCGCGTACGGGATGCGCACGCGGCCGGAGATCCACGCGTAGACGGTGCGGGTGGTCACCTGAAGAAAACGGGCCACGTCGGCCACCGTGAAGCCCAGGCGGCTGTACATGGCCTTGAAGCGGCGGGCTTGTTCCATGCGGGCTTCAGGGCTGCAGGGCCGTTTCCTAGGTGGTGGGTTGATCTTCCACGATGTATATCGCGAGCTATTAATCATGATAGCGAATTTCCTGCAATCGGGAGGCAAATAAATACCGCTTATCAAGCCGCGATGGACTTAATTGGCGGTAACTGAGTTACGTCCGCGACTGGCCGGATTGGCGATCAACGACCCTTGTCGCCATGGGGGCCACGGCCCCCATACCCCCTTTTGCTGCGAACGAATCGAGATCGCGCAGATAGGGCAGCGCAGTGACGTGGACCTCGCTCATGTACGCGTGAGCCTCAAGCTCAACCCTGTCGACGAGACGCCCCACAGTCAGGAGCCATGCCTGCTCTTCCTCAACATCGAGGGTTCGGCACAACTTGATCAACTGCACCAATTCACACAGGGACTCTTCAAATTGGTTACCCGCTTTGGTAATAACATCGGCCTTAGCCATTTCGTAACTCCATTTCAGTTCGGTTTGGTCAGAGACGCCCGGGCCTGCCTGCCCGGGCGTTCTCGCTTGTGGACGCCTACGAGAGGGCTTTGGTAGACCTCCCGCCGAAGACCTGCTGCAGCGCTTCATAAGCGCCCGG
Organism: Hydrogenophaga sp. FW305-3-2-15-A-LB1; assembly: GCF_058787875.1. Classification (NCBI taxonomy): domain Bacteria; kingdom Pseudomonadati; phylum Pseudomonadota; class Betaproteobacteria; order Burkholderiales; family Comamonadaceae; genus Hydrogenophaga; species Hydrogenophaga sp. FW305-3-2-15-A-LB1. The sequence goes on from NZ_JBYTAE010000006.1 coordinate 3,125, forward strand.
CGCAAACGCTGGCACAGGCACCGGCCATGCTGGGCCGTACACGAACCCCGCATCTTCCTGGTCAGCACGGCCGCGATTGGCACGCGAGCGCGCAACGTAAGCGCGGTTTCGAGCTCGGCGCTGTTGCTCTGTCATGGGCTCACGAATGGCCATCACTAACCACCTTTCAAGACAGTGCCTAGGCGGCGCGGCCGCCTAGGCGAGTAGCCGGCCCTGGCATAGCCAGAGACCGGCCCGCGCGCGCCTGGCTTGAGGCGCACGGGCGTCGGAACCCACCAAGTGCTGTCCTCGGAGCGGTGAGCGCCCTCGATGCGACCATCACGAAGGAGCTTGGACGCACGCTGCCTGGAGACGCCGAGGAGGGCGCCCACCGAGGTCACAGACAGCCGTGCTTTCGACCCCATGGAACCCAGGATTTCGGGCGCAACAGTTCTTGCAACAGTTTTTAGCTTGGCCATTTGCCCCCCTGATCGGCCCGCAACCCGCGCCGTTGCTCACTTCTGCACCAACGGCATGTCTGTTTCTCAGTGCGTTTAATTGGACTAAAGTGACGTGTTACTAGCACGTCACGCCCTCCGGGCCGGTCGGAGCCTCGGTCGCGGCAAGCCGCTGCCCGGTCTCCGTCCGGCCCTGCGGCAGCACGGAGCGCGGTATTCGCCTCATAGAGCGTTTTGAACGACCGGGCTTGCCGCACCAACAGACCCCACCAAACGAAGTCCTGTGGGCGCAATTCATGGCCTTCAGGGGTGTACAGCCGGCCAGCGCTCAAGTGCCAGCCGTTCCAGGCATCGCCAGGCAGCTCGTAGTGCAGCTGGACGCGCAGCAGCTTGTAGGCCGCGAACGGGATCCGCACGCGGCCAGAGATCCACTGGTGGACCGTGCGCGTGCTGACCTGCAGAAACTGCGCAGCATCGGCCACAGAAAACCCGAGCTGGCTGTACATGGCCTTGAAGCGGAGGGCTTGTTCCATGCGGGCTTCAGGGCTGCAAGGCCGTTTCCTAGGTGGTGGATTGATATTCCACGATGTATATTATGTCAAATTAAAAAGATCGAGACAGCCCTCTTGGCCTACACCCCGAAAGACGCAGTGCCGTCGAGCACGGCCTGACGCACGGCTGCAGCGTCTCAGTCAGCATCAAGGCCACGGAGCCAATCGGCCAGGCTGTGGATCAAATGCTGCTGAGCCGCCAGTGTCGTGGCGGTGTGATCGGCCTGCGGCAGGTACTCGCACCGCACGCGTTCGACGAAGTCGAACTCGCTGAAGGCGTCGCGCCATTGCGCCGGGTAGTTGAAGTGCCAGCGCATGCTGCCGGAGTAAACGACACACACAGCCACACCGCGATCGACAAGCGCCTGGAAGTCGAGGGCGAAGACTTCACGCGGCGGAGGGTCTCGGCCAAAGTCCCACAACTCCTGCGTCATCGATTGGTCGGCCACGTTTCTGAAGGCCCGCGCGGCGCGCCTGACGAGCTTTCGCGTCCACGATCGGAGGGCGCGCAGCGGCGCCTCGCGCAGCTGGCCGGTGTAGCGATTCCACCTTGTCCTGGCCGTGGGATAGGCGTAACCGTCGAGCATCCAGAGGGCCGCCACCCGGTGGTCCGCCAGGGCCGCCGCCAGGCCGTTGTAGGCACCGGAGCAAATGCCCGCAATGGCGAATTTCTCGACCTTGCAAAGGCGCTGGAAATGGTCCATGGCCGCCTGAAGGTCCGTTACGGCCTGTTGTTCATAAGGCAGGGCTTCGTCCGGCGTGCCGCTGTCGCCCTGACCCGAGAGGTCCATGCGCAAAGTGGCCCAGCCCTCTCTGGCGAGCGTTCGGGCAAGCTTGGCGTTGAAGCGGTGCGGGCCCATGCGGTGAATGATGCCGACATTGAGCAGCACGACGCCCATGCGCGCAGGCCGTTCGCCAGGGGGCAGCGTCAGCGTGGCGCTCAGGTGCCGCCGGGAACCGAAGCTGAAGGAGACTTCATTCAAATGGGCCTCCCCTGAGCAGCGCGGCAAGAAGGTTCAGCGCGTCGGCGGGAACCAGCGCGGTGTTGAAGGCCTCCTCCGAGGTCCAGTCGAAGTTGAGGCTTAACGTTTGGCGCTGCACGTCGACCCCCCTGCCCTGCAGGACGGCGGCCCACCCGCCGGCGCCAGCGGTTTGCCGCCCCGGCGCGACCACCACGACGCGGCGGGCCCGCGCACGCTCGTAGTCGGCGGGCTCCACGGCGCGCAACTGCTCCAACAGGCGCCGACTCACGCCAAAGCCCAGGATCTCTTCATCGCCCGCGAGCGCGCCGCCGTCTGGCAGGTTGGCGACCGTCGACGCATGCACAGCCTGCAGGTGCTCGACATAGCGCGCTCCGGAGATGACCGGCTCCCAGAGCACAAGTTGCCGCGGTGCCTGCGGCGCCAGCGCCGAGGCCCGCACCGCCAGGGCGCTGGCCAGGCGCGGTGCAACCCAGTCCACTTCGTGAACGTCAGCTCGCTGGCGCAGCAGTGCGTCGGCGGCCACCACATCCTGGACCCATCGATCGAGATCGGCTTCGTGGTCCTCGCCCAGCGATTCCCCACTGGCGTGGTAGTCGAACCGAAGGCAGGCCACGCCGGCGCGCGCCAGGCGATCGGCCAGCACGCAGAAAAAACGATGAATGCGCACCGCTTCCTGGCCAAAGGGATTGCAGAAGAGCACGGCGCGAGGGCGCGCACCGCGCACGCCACTGGGATGGAAGACGCCATAAAGGGACGACGCAGGGTGACCAAAGCGCAGGGTGGTCATGCCCTCCCCGTTCTCGGCGTGCGACCCGGCCTGCACTTCGGCCGCAGGGGAAGCGTCGGGCGCGGCAGCGGCCGATTCGATCGCGATACCAGCGGCGATCTGGCTGAGCGATTCAAAGATCAGGCGGCTGATCGCGATCTTCTCGCCGGTGATGTGCTGCATCCCCTGGACGGCGCGCAGGGCGAGCAGCGAGTGGCCGCCGAGGTTGAAGAAGTTGTCGTTACGCCCGACCCGCTCGATGTTCAGCAGGCGCGCCCAGACGGCGGCGATCGCCAGCTCGGTGGCGTTCGCTGGCACGGCAAAGCCCACATGGGTCGCGCGCGGGTCTTCCAGCTCGAGGCGTTGGCCGCGCACCACGACCGGGCGGTCCACCATGGCGGGTGGCACCGCGTCGACGCGCGCGGCCTCGGTGGCCGCGGGCGGGCTGCCGTCGTTGGCGGTGACGGCCGGGGCCGCGGACGCGAGGGTAGGCACGACCATGGGGGCCACGCTGCCCGACAGCAGTGCCAACTGCTGCGCCATCAACTGAATCTGCTGCTGGATCAGCTGGTGAACCGGGCTGCCGCCCTGGACCGCAGGCACGAGCACCTGCGCCATGCGCATGGCCTCACTGGCGATCTCCGCGACCGGCTGGCCGGCCGCGTCGCGGAAGACCCGCTGGAGTTCGGCTTCGAAGAGGGGGGCGCGGATCATGAGGATGGTGGACAGCTCGGGAGTTGGTCGCAAGGGTGAGGGCAGCACTGCGCTCGGCGCATCGGGTGAACGGGGCAAACGGGGTGCCCGGCAGGCGCCGTGAGCACGAAGCCAGAGCGGGATGCCTGTTGTCGCGCTCGATGGTTCTGTTTGACAAAACGATATTCTTTCAAGCAGAATTGAATGCCATCCCATTCACGCATCGGAAAGCCCATGAGCCCCGCAAGCGGCGGACACGTCAGAGCCAACGGCATCCGCCAGCACTACCTGCACTTTCCGGGTGAAGGGCGGCCGGTCGTCATCGTGCCCGGCATCGTGAGCCCCGCCGTGCTCTGGACACACGTGGCTGAGCGGCTGGCGCCGCGTTTCGACTGCCACGTGCTGGACGTGCGAGGTCGCGGCCTGTCCGAGTCCGGCCCGCACCTGGACTATGGCGTGGGTGCGTGCGCACAGGATTTGATGGCTTTCGTGGAAGCGCTCGGCCTGACGCCAGAACCCATCGTCATAGGCCACTCGATGGGCGCGCGCATCGCTTTGCGGGCTGCCGCACTGGCCGCTGGGCGGCTGCATTCCCTGGTCCTTCTGGACCCCCCCACCAGCGGCCCTGGCCGCCGCCCCTACCCCGTGCCGCTGGCGCGCACGCTGGCGCTGCTCCGTGCGGCGCAGCGCGGTGAAGCGGCCGCGGCATTGCGTGCGAGCACGGCGACGCCCTGGCCCGAAGCGCTGCAGCAACTGCGTGCCGAGTGGCTGTCCACCTGCGACGAGCGCGCGGTCTTCGTCGCCAGCGAGGATTTCCATGGCCAGGACATGTTCGCCGACCTCGCCCGAAGCGACCTGCCCATCACGCTGATCTGCGCAGGCGAAGGCGGTGTGGTCGCCGACGCCGATGTGGACGACATGCGCAGCCGGCGCCCCGACCTTCACGCCGTGCGCCTCGAGGGCGTCGGTCACCAGATGCAGGCCGAGAGCCCGGAGGCTTTTTGCCGCTTGCTCAGTGAAACCCTGGAACGCCACGATCGATCGTGATCACAAGGAGAGAACATTGATGTTGGATGTCGAAATGCTGGAGCTGTTCACGCGCGAGCTCACACTTTGCGCGGTCAAACCCGGTGAAACCGTCGTGGTGCTGACGGCGGAGGACGAATGGAAGGACCACGCCCAGGCCTTCATGGCGGCGGCGGAAACCTTGGGTGCCAGCACCTTCAACCTCAACGTTCGGCGGGGGCAGCGCAACGCGGTCGGGGTTCAAGGCCGTCACCCCCTGGTGGGCAACGCCCTGGCGATGCAAACGCTGAAGTCGGCCAGCATGGTGATCGACATGGTGGGTCTGCTGTTCTCGCGCGAGCAAGCCGAGATCCAGGCCGCGGGCGTGCGCATTCTGCGCGTGATGGAGCCGTTTCACGTGCTCAAACAGATGTTTCCCACGGAAGACCTGGCTCGCCGCGTGGAGCACGCCAAGGGCCTGCTGGAAAAGGCCACGCGCATGCGCATCACGTCGGATGCGGGGACCGATGTCACCTACCACCTGGGGCAATACCCCGTGATTTCGGAGTACGGCTATACCCACGAGCCTGGCCGCTGGGACCATTTCCCTTCGGGCTTTGCATTCACGCAGGGCAACGACGGCGCGGTGGACGGCCGCGTGGTGCTGCAGCCGGGCGACATCCTGTGCGCGTTCAAGCAGTATGTGCAGTCCCCGGTCACGCTGGAGATTCGCCAGGGGATGGTGGTGGACATCCAGGGCGACGGCATGGACGCGCAATTGATCAAGAGCTACATCGACAGCTTCCACGATTCCCGTGCCTATGCCGTCTCCCACATCGGCTGGGGATTGAACGAGAAGGCGCGCTGGTACCAGTTCTCCGTGACTCGCCAGTTGCCGCTGGAGCATGTGATGAACGCGCTGTCCTTCTACGGCAACGTGCTGTTCTCGCTGGGCCCGAATCTCGAACTCGGTGGCACCAACGACACCGCCTGCCACCTCGATCTTCCGCTGCGCCGCTGCAGCCTGTGGCTGGACGACGTTCAGATCCTGAGCGAAGGTGACGTCATCCATCCTGCGATGCGCGTCGACAGCGGCGGGGCCTGACGGGGCCCCGCGCGGACAGGCTCAAGGGGCCGGCCGGGAGATCATGTTGATCGACTCGGCCCGGTCCAGCAGGGTCGAGTCGCCGCCCAGGCGGCGCGTCAGCTCCGATGCCGCCTTGAGCAGGGCCTGCGACATGCCGGGCACGAGGTCGATGGAAAAGCGCATGGCCGGTCCGGAGATGGCCAAGGCGCCGCGCAGGCTGCCCTGGGGCCCGAAGACCGGCGCGGCAATGGCCGCGATGTCGGGCTCGCGCTCACCCACGGTCGCGATCAAGGGCTGAGACGGGAACTGGGACGGATCCACCAGCGCGCGGTCGAAGCCGGCCAGCACACGGCCCGCGGCCCCTTTGTCCAGCGGCAGCAAATCACCGGTGTGCACGTGGTCGCGAACGGAGCGCGAAGAATCCACGCGGAACAGGCACACGCGCAGCGATCCTTCGCGGGTGAAGAACGATGCACCCTCGCCGGTTTCCTGAGCGAGCCGGCGCAGGATGGGCGGCACATGGTCGTCCAGGCGAAGCGCCGCCTGGTACAGACCACCCCAGTGCAGCAGCATGGAGCCGAGCTGGTAGCTGCCGTCGTCCAGTCGCACGATGCAGTGCTCCTGCACCAGCGTGGCGATCAGCCTCAGGATCGTGCTCTTGTACATCCCCGTGCGCCGCGCGAGTTCGTTCAGCGGCAGCGAAGCGTCGCCCGGTTGAAAGGCATTGAGGATGGCGAATGCGCGCTCGACAGCAGCGACACCACCCGGCTTCGGATCACTCTCTGGGTCTTTGGTCATGAACGAGCAAGGGGATTGGCAAACATTCTGCTTGACATTATGCCGTGCTGCTGTACAAAATGAGGTTCTCTTCAGCAGAACGATGTTCCCTCAAACAGAATATCGAAGACTTCTTGGCCTCAACCTTTCAGGAGTTTCCGCATGTCCCCATGGAAAAAAATCGCGCTGGCCCTCTGTGGTACCGGCCTCGCCCTCGCCGCCACGGGCGTTCAAGCCCAGGCATACCCCAACAAGCTCATCACGATCGTGGCGCCCTACCCGCCCGGCGGCGCCACCGACCTGTATGCGCGTTCGGTAGCCAACGGCCTGGCCGAGTGGGGCCAGCCCACGGTGGTCGACAACAAGGCGGGGGCGTCCGGCATGATCGGCGCGGACCATGTGTCTCGTCAGCCGGCCGACGGCCACACGCTGCTGATCGGTGCGTCGTCGATGTTCTCCGTGCTCCCCCAGCTGAACGAGCGGATGAAAGAGGTCTCGCAGCGCGTTGAGCCGATTTCGCTGCTGGGCCTGAACCCCTCGTATGTCGTGGTGCCCACCACGCTGCCGGTGGACACCATCCAGGATCTGATCGCCTATCTCAAGGCCAACCCCGGCAAGTTCGGCTACGGCTCGGCCGGCAAAGGCACCTCGCAGCACGTGTTCATGGAGCTGTTCAAGCAGCGCGCCGGTGTCGACACGTTCAGCGTTCACTACAAGGGCAGCGGCCCCATGGTGGTGGACTTGATCAGTGGACGCACCGTGATGGCCATCGAACAAGGTCCGGCGGTGCTCGGCCACATCAAGTCCGGCAAGCTCAAGGCGCTGGCGGTGACCACCGCCAGGCGCGCCCAGGCCTTGCCCAACGTGCCCACCCTGGCCGAAACGGTGCTCCCCGGCTTCGAGGCGGTGACGTGGTTTGCCCTCTACGGTCCCTCCGGCATGCCCAAGAGCGTGGTCGCCAAGCTGGTGCCGCAAATCGCGAAGACCATGGCTTCGGCCGAAGTCAAGGAGCGCTTGCACGCCGTCGGCGTCGAACCCGCCTCCAGCTCGCCGGAGGAACTGAGCAAGCGCCAGTCGAGCGAGACGACGATGTGGAAAGAGGTGATCACGCGCGCCGACATCACGCTGGATTGATTCACTCCGCCATGCACGCCCCTCTCCCTCTCACGCTTCACGAAGAACCCCGCGCCGACTACCTGCAGAAGGTCACCGGCACGGCGGTCTACGCCAGTGACGTGGAAGTGCCCGGCATGCTGCACGGGAAAATCCTGCGCAGCACCGTGCCCCACGCGCGCATCCGCCGCATCGACGTCAGCGCTGCCTTGGCGATGCCCGGCGTGGTGGCGGTGCTCACCGGCGACGACCTGAAGGACCTGCCCGGCACCGAGATCCGTTGGGGTCTGTCGCTGCGCGATCGGCCCGTGATCGCGCTGGACAAGGTCCGCTATGTGGGCGATCCGGTGGCCGCCGTGGCGGCGGTGGACGAAGGCACGGCGGAGGAAGCGCTCGACGCCATCACCGTCGACTACGACACCCTGCCCTATGCCACCACCGCGCAGGAGGCCATGGCCGAAGGTGCGGCGCTGGTGCATGACGACATGGACCGGCTCAAGGACTACTACTTCCGCGGCGAAGCAGCGCCCGTGGAGGGCACCAACATCTTCCAGCAATGGCAGTACGCCTGCGGGGATGTCGACCAGGCCTTTTCGAGCGCGGCGAGGGTTTTTGAAGACACCTTCACCTTCCCCATGGTGTTCCATTACGCGATGGAACCCCATGTGTGCGTGGCGCACTGGAAACCCGGATCGCTGGAGATCTGGAGCGGGGGCCAGACGCCCACCGCCATTCAGCGCGTGTGTTCCGAGATTCTCGGCGTGCCGCTGGCCTGCGTGCGCGTGCACTCGCCCTATGTCGGCGGCGGCTTTGGCGGCAAGGCCTCCGTGAAGATCGACCCCTTGGTGGCCGCCTTGTCGTGGAAGGCGCGCGCGCCGGTGCGCGTGTGCCTCACCATCGCCGAGTCCATGCTGACCTGCCGTCGACTCGACGCCGAGATTTCGCTCAAGACCGCGGTCGATGGCACGGGCCGCATCGTGGCCAAGTCGATCCGCGCCGTTCTCAATGGCGGGGCCTACGCCGACACGGGCCCGGCCATTGCCATCAAGGCGGCCATCCGCGCCATCGGGCCGTACCACATCCCGAACCTGCGGCTCGAGGCCGTCGGGGTGTACACCAACACCGTGCCCGGCGCGGCGTTCCGATCCATCGGCGGGCCACAGGCGGTGTGGGCCACGGAGTCGCAGATGGACATCATGGCCTCGGCGCTCGGTCGCGATCCGGTCGAATTCCGTCTGGCCAACATGGCCGACAAGGGCCAGACGATCAAGCCCGACCTGCGCCCGCTGGATGTCGACATGCGCAACTCGCTGCGCAAAGCCGTGGCCGCGCTCGAGAGCCTGCCGGAGCCCACGGACGCGCGCCGCCGCGGCCGAGGCGTGGCGGTGGGGGTGAGCGATCCCGGCATCGTCCCGGTCGGCGGCGCCATCGTGCGCTTGCGTGCCGACGGCTCGATCAACGTGTCGGCCAACACCGTGGAGATCGGCCAGGGCAGTCGAGGCGTGCTGCGCATCATCGCGCACAAGGCACTCGGGCAGCCGCTGCGCAGGATCGCCGTGGCCGAGCCGGACACGCTTCAGGCACCCTACGACTGGGGCACCGGCGCCAGCCGTTCGACGGTCATCATCGGCCTGGCCGTGCAGATGGCCTGCGAAGACATCGTGCGCCAGGTGCAGGAAACGGCCGCCCAGGTGCTGGGCGGATCGCCGCAGGCGTACCAGCTGGGCGAGGGTTGCGTTGAAGGGCCGGGCGGGCCGCTGTCCATCCTCGACCTGCTGCGCCGCTTCAACGGCATGGCCGCTGGCGAGTTTCTGGGCGTGGGCCGCGTGAACTCGAACACCCACAACGGCGATTTCAAGCTCGCGCCCCTGTTCTGGGAAACCGGCGCGGGCGCCTGCGAGATCGAGGTCGACGAAGGCACCGGCGCCATCCGAGTGATGCGCGTGGGTGGCGCGGCCGATCTGGGGCATGTGATCAACCGGAAGGCGGCCGAAGGCCAGGATGAAGGCGCCATGGTCATGGGCCTGGGACACACGCTGTCCGAAGAGTACGTCTACGAGGACGGCCAGGTCGTCAACGGCACCCTGTTCGACTACAAGGTCCCGACGATGGAAGACGCGCCGCGGCACGTGGCCACCACGCTGATCGAAAGCGGCGACGGCCCCGGGCCCTTCGGCGCGCGCGGCGGCGGCGAAGGCGCCATCCTTCCGGTGGCCCCAGCCGTGGCCAACGCGCTCTTCCAAGGCTGGGGCGTGCGCATCAAGGAGCTGCCGCTGACGCCGGAGCGCGTCTGGCGCGCACTGCAGGCTGCCAAGGCCGAAACCAACAACCAATGAGAGACTTGCATGGATTTCAAGATCGACGCCACCCTGCCCGCGACGGCCGCTCAACTCTGGGCCATCTTCTTTGATGTGCAGCGTGTCGCCGGGTTGATCCCCGGCTGCGAGAACGTCACCGAGGTCGAGCCGCTCAAGGAATTCTCCGCGGTGATGAAGCAGAAGATCGGCCCGTTCAAACTCGAGGTGCCCACGCGCATCGTTCTCGAATCGCACACCCTGGAAAAGCACGTCGAGCTCAGCGCCAGCGGTCGCGACAAATTCACCGGCACCACGATCGACGTGCGCATGAAGGTGGATCTGGAAGAGCTGAGTGATACGCAGCCGCGCCAATGCCGGCTCGCGGTGGACGCGCAGATGCAGGTGGCGGGCCGATTGGCCGCGCTGGGTTACCCGGTCGTGAAAAAGCGATCCGACGAGTTGTTCGCCGAATTCGAGCAACGCCTGCGCGACGAGCTGGCGTCATTCGGGGTCGCTCGGGCACCCTCCGCGGCCCAGGCGCCTGCGGCAAGCGCCCACAAGCCCGAAGCGCGAACCGCCGTCGCACCGCGACCCGGTGCGGCACCGGCCGCGCCGACCGCAGCGACACGGACCCGACCACGCCGCGTCGAACTGGTGTTGGTCTGGCCCCGCGTGGGCGTGAGCGTCGGGGTCGCTTTTGCGGTGGCGCATGTCGCCCACCTGCTGGGCCAGGCACCCTGGTGGTGGCTGGTGGCGCCCCTGCTGGGCGTGGCGGCCGGACTGGGTCGGAAGGAGGACTGATGCGCCCCGCCCGTTTCGAACTTCATCGCCCCACGAGCCTGGAGGATGCCCTGGCATTCAAGGCCGTGTACGGCGATGAATCCACGTTTCACGCCGGCGGCACGGAGCTGCTGGTGGCGCTGAAGGCGCGCGTGCTGCACTACGACCACGTGATCGACCTCAAGCAAGTGCCGGAGCTGCGCCGCATCCACCTGCGCGAGGACGGCACGCTGGTGATCGGCGCGCTCTCCACCCACCATGCCATCGCGCGCGATCCGCTCGTGCAGCGGCTCTTGCCGGGCTACGCCGAGCTGAGCGACAACGTGGCCAACATCCGGGTGCGTGTGGCCGGCACCCTGGGCGGGGTCCTGTGCTTCGCCGAACCGCATGCCGATGCACCCACCATGCTGTGCGCGCTGGATGCGCGCATGGCGCTGGCGAGCCACGGGTCGGCGCGAACCTTGCCGTCGCGCGAATTCCACCTGGGGGAGTTCACCACGGCGCGCGAGGAAAACGAAATCCTGGTGGCCATCGAAGTGCCACCGCAGCCGCCCGGTGCGCGCTCGGCCTACCGCTGCTTCGGACACACCGAACGCCCCGCCGTGGGCGTGGCCGCTGTCTGGTCCCGCAAAGGGCCGCAGCGCTTGTCGCTGTGGGCCGGCGCCATCACCGGTGTGCCCATCCCCCTGCCCGAGACGCAGGCCGCGGCGAACACCCTCCCCGCCGACCTGCCGCCGACCGAGATCTGGAATCGCCTGGCGCCGGTGCTGGCCGCCGAAGCGACCCGCATTCCTGCACACGACGATCTGCACGGCGGTGCGGACTACAAGCGCCATCTGGTCCAGGTGCTGGCCCAGCGCGCCATCGAGGCCTGCCTGACATGAACGATTCGAGTTCCCCCGAATTCCCCCTCACGCGCGTGGACATGACGCTCAACGGACGGCCGACCTCGGTCGACGTCGAGCCGCGCGACATGCTGATCGATGTGTTGCGCGACCGCTTGCGCCTCAAGGGCACCAAGCGTTCCTGCGACGTGCAGGTGTGCGGCGCTTGCACCGTGCTGGTGGACGGCATGCCCGCCTCCAGCTGCACCACGCTGTGCAGCGATGTGCACGAGCGCAGTGTGACCACCATCGAAGGGGTCGCCGCCGGCGGGCGGCTGGACCCTGTGCAGCGGGCCTTCATCGCCCATGGCGCACTGCAATGCGGCTTCTGCACGCCGGGAATGATCCTGGCCGTGAAGTCGCTGCTCGCCGTCGACCCCCGGCCGACGGAGGACACCGTTCGACATTACCTGCGCGGCAACCTCTGCCGATGCACCGGCTACGTCAAGATCATCGAGGCCATTCTGGACCTCGCCGACAACCCAGAACGTTTTTCATCGGAGCAACAATGACAGACAAGGTACAAGGAGATAAGCGCCCCCACGTGATCATCGCGGGCGCTGGCATGGGCGGGCTCACGCTCGCCGTGGCGCTGCTGAAGATGGGCATGGATGTCGACGTCTACGAACAGTCGTCGGAGCTGCGCGAGGTGGGGGCCGGCTTGTGGATCTCGGCCAACGGAGGCAAGGTGCTCGACACGCTGGGCCTGAAGAAGACGGTCGAAGCCATCAACCTCCCGCCCCAGGACCGTGTCGTGCGCTATTGGAAGACCGGCGAGGAACACTCGGTCTACAACCGCGATGCCCCCTCCTCCAAGGCCGATCACACGCTGATCCAGGTGCTGCGCGCCGAGCTGCAGCGCGTGCTGTTCGAGGCCGTGATCGCGCTCAAGCCGGATGCGGTGCACTTCGGTGTGCGCTCGCTGGGCGCGGACACGGTCGATGGCCGTGCGCGGCTGTTGCTCGATGGTGGAGGTTTCGTCGAGGGTGATGTGGTGGTCGGTTGCGACGGCGCGCATTCGCGCGTTCGCCAGTCCCTCTTCGGCGAGGCGCCGGCGCGCTACACCGGTGCCAATGCCTGGCGCGGCCTCGCGGCGATGTCGCGGCTCAAACCGCAACACCGCAGGCCCCTGGCCTCGACCTGGGTCGGACCGACCGCGCACGTGACCACCTACCCTGTGCAGCGCAACGGCGAGCAGTTCGTGAGCTTCTCGGCCCAGGTCGACAGCGACCTGTGGCAGACCGAATCGTGGTCGGAGCGCGGCGAGCTCGCCGACGCGCTCAAGGATTTCGAGGGCTGGCACCAGGACATCCTGGACCTGTTCATCCAATCGGAGAACCTGTTCCGCTGGGGTCTCTTCGTGCGCGATCCGCTGGAGGCCTGGTCCCAGGGACACGTCACGCTGGTCGGCGACGCCTGCCATTCGATGACGCCTTACCTGGGCATGGGGGTCAACGTGACCATGGAAGATGCCTACGTGCTGGCGCGCTGCCTCGCCGAATCGCCAAATGACGTGGCGAGCGCACTGAAGCGCTACGACACCGCCCGTGTTTCGCGCGCCAACCAGACCAAGGCCAGTTCGCTCGACATGCTGCACGTGTTCCACAGCCCGGCGCTGGAAAGCATCGAGACCGCGCGCCCCTACATTCAGAAGGCCTGGGCGCCCCAGGCCGTGCGCGAGCGCTACGACTGGCTGGTGTCCTACGACGCGACCACGGTGGAGATCTGAAGATGAGCGCTGCAGATCCTCAAGCGCGCCCTTGGGACGGGGTCATCCCTCCTGAAGAGCAGGCCATCTACCGGCAGTCCGGTTGGGGCATGCCCAGCGGCATCGGACGACGACCGGCCCTGCTGGTGATTGATGTGCAATACCGATCCATGGGTGAACAGCCCTTGCCGATCCAGGAGGCCATTCTCACCCTGCCCACCAGCTGCGGCGAGTACGGCTGGCGGGCGGTGCCGCACATCGCGCGGCTGGTCGAGACGTTCCGCCAACTCAACGCGCCCATCCTGTATCCGTACGTGGCGCACAAGTCGGCGCACAACCGCGGCCAGTTCGAGACCAAGGTGCCCGGGGTGATGGACGTACCGGAGCAGGCGTATGCCTTCGTCGCCGAGGTCGCCCCCCGCGAAGGCGACATCACCATCCCGAAGTTCCAGGCCAGCGCTTTCCACGGCACGGCCCTCACGAGCTACCTGGTGAGCCTCGGCGTCGACACCGTCGTGGTCACCGGCTGCACCACCAGCGGCTGCGTGCGCGCCACGGTGGTGGACGCCTGCGCGCTCAACTTCAAGGTGGTCGTGCCGCAGGATGCCGTTTACGACCGCTCGCAAACCTCGCACGCGGTCAACCTGTTCGACATGGCGAGCAAGTACGCCGACGTGACACCCACGGACACCCTGGTCGACCTGCTGAAGAACAAGATCGAACGGCGCGGCTGATCGGCCGCCGGAGTCCCCGCTCTACGGGGCATCGTGGAACGACAACTCCAGACCGATGCGCTCCCCCTGGCGCACGCGGCCGATGGCGTGCTTGAGGTTGACCCGGTAGTGCCCCTTGCTTCCCTTGAACGGGCGCTGCGCCGTGGCGATGAGGGCCGCGTCCCCGAGCCCAAGCGGCAGCACCATCGGGCGCGACTGCGTGCGGGGACGTTGTTCCGTCATCACGAATTCGCCGCCCTGGAAATCGGTGCCCGGCTCGGACAGCAATGCCACGAGCTGCAACGGAAACACCTGTTCGCCGGCGTTGCGCTGGTGCAGCGGCACATGGTCTTCCACGCCAAGCCGGCTCAGGTAGGACTGCCCTCGCGTCTGACCCGCCTTGCGGTTGCGCCGCAGAAAATCGCCCAAGGTCGCGGGATAACGGTCGTCCATGCCCAGTGTGTCGTTCCAGCGATTGGCGATCACGGCCAGATGACCGTAGAACGCCGTGCGCCAGGCGTCCAGTGGCGCCGGCAGCGCCGCGTCGAAATAGAACACCTCGGCGTTGCCCGGATCGGCCCCGCGCCGCGATGCGCCCTCCCCGTCTGCCGCCGCCGGCATCCTCCGTGCCAGGCGCCGGGCAGCCTCGGCGCCCAGCAGGCCTGGCAACAGGCAACAGCCTTCGGCATCGAGCTGTGCGCCGATGCCGGCCCAGTCCAGGCGGTCGATGAGGGTGTCGGGTGACGTCATGAAAAACCCCTGTCACGCCTCGAGTTCACGGCGCAGCAACTCGCGCTTGCGGTCCACGCCCCAGCGGTAGCCGGCCAGCTCGCCATCGCGGCGCACGACGCGATGGCAGGGAATGGCCACGGCAAGGGGGTTCGTCGCGCAGGCCTGCGCCACGGCGCGCACGGCCTTGGGAGCACCGATGCGCCGGGCGATCTCCGTGTAGCTCGCGGTCGTGCCCGGCGGGATCTCGCGCAGCGCACGCCAGACGCGTTCCTGGAAGGCCGTTCCCTGCACATCCAGAGGCAGGTGCAGGCCGACCGCAGGCGCTTCGATGAACCCCACCACCTGGGCGATCCAGTCTTCGAACTCACCATCGCACCCGATGATCTCGGCCTTGGGGAACTGGTCTTGCAGGTCGCGCACCAGCCGCTCGGGGTCATCGCCCAGCAAGATCGCGCAGATGCCGCGCTGGCTCTGGGCCACCAGGATGGCGCCCAGCGAGCACTGGCCCACCGCGAAGCGGATGACGGCGCCGGCACCGCCTGCCCGGTAGTCGCGCGCGCGCATGCCCAACAGATCGTCAGCGGCTTCATAGAACCGGCTGTTGGAATTGAAGCCCGCGCCATAGATGGCATCGGTGATCGAGGCCTGCGGGCTGCTCAGTTCCCCACGCAGCTTGCGGGCGCGGTAGGCCGAGCTGTAGGCCTTGGGTGTCAGCCCGGTTTCGGCCTTGAACACGCGGTGGAAGTGGAACGGGCTCATGCCCACCTCCAGCGCCAGGTCATCGAGCGGCGGAGGCGTCTGCGATGCCTCGATCACGCGGCAGGCGCGCGCCACCAGCGCGGCGCGCTCGGCCGCGGCGCTGGTCTGGTCGGCGCGGGCGCGGCGGCTGGGGCGGTAACCCGCGGCCTCGGCGGCTTCGGCGCTGTCGAAGAACTCGACGTTCTCGCGCTTGGGACTGCGCGCCATCGAACTCGGTGGGCAGTACACGCCGGTGGTGCGCACGGCGTAGACGAAATGGCCGTCGGCGGCGACGTCCCGCGCCTGCACGGCGGCCCAGCGGGTGTCTTCGGTGTCGTAAGCAAGGGTCGTGTTCATGGCAGAAACTCGGTCTCGGCGGGTGTCATCCCGCTTTGCGGAAGGTGAGATTGAGGCGTTGGCTGCCGAGTAGCGCATGCGGCGCCTCCTTGAGCGGCATCACGCCGTGGTATCGCAGGCGATCGGCACCGCCCCACACCACCACATCGCCATGGTGCAGCGGCACCTTGAGCACGGGGTCGGTGCGCGCCTGGCCACCGAACAGGAACGTGGCCGACATGCCCAGCGACACGGAGACGATGGGCGCGGTGTCGTCGCGCTCGTTCCGGTCCTGGTGCAGCGAAAGCCGGCTGCCGGGCCGGTAGCGATTGACGAGGCAGGCATCGGGCTCGAAGCCGTCGAATCCCGCCGCGGCCGCCGCCTGGGTGGCCAGCCGGGCCAACACCGCCGGCATGGCCGGCCAGGGGGCGCCGGTGTCCGGATCGACCGCGCTGTAGCGGTAGCCGCGCCGGTCGGTGGTCCATCCCAGCGCGCCGCAGTTGGTCAATGCCACCGACATGGTGAAGCCACCGGGCGTGACCATGTGCCGGAACGGCGAGATGGCTTCGATGGCGTCGATGGCGGGCAGCAGCTCACGCACGCACGGCAGGGCGAAGCCGCGCAACACCATCGCGGCAGGCCCCAGGCGCTGGCGCTCGTCTTGCGCCGTGGCCTCGAAAAGGTCGAGCGATGGCATGTTCACCTCGCGTCGTGAAAGATCAGGCCGACGGTGTGGCGCCGACCGCTGTGGATGCGGCTGACGCCGTGCCGCATGGCCAGCTTGCGGATGCCGCGCTGTCCCATCGCGGGCCGTTGATGGACGGTGAACACCACCGCATCCCCTTGGCGCAGCCCGACGACCTCCGCGCGCTGGCCCCGGGTGGACAGCTCGGTCATGACGAACTCGCCGCCGGCGAAGTCCCGGCCCGGCTCCGAGAGCAGGATCGCCACCTGCAGCGGGAAGACGTGCTCGCCATACAGATCCTGGTGCAGGCAGTTGTAGTCGCCTTCGCCGTATTGAAGGATCAGCGGCGTGGGGCGGGTCTGGCCGGCCTGGTGGCACCGGTGAAGGAAATCATCCAGCTCGTCGGGGTATTGCACCGCGATCCCCAGCTGCCGGTTCCAGCGGTTGGCGATCGGTGCCAGCCGAGGGTACAGCGCATGGCGCAACTGGTCGATCAGCGGCGGCAACGGGTACGAGAAGTACTTGTATTCGCCGCGCCCGAACCCGTGGCGGGCCATGACGATCCGCGAGCGATAGCCCTTGTCCTGCGGGTAGAGCGCGGCCAGTGCCTCGCATTGCTCCGCCGTCAGGAGGCCAGGCAGCACGGCATGTCCCTGCGCGTCCAGCCGCTGCGCCATGCCTGCCCAGCCGCTGGCGTCGGGCTTCGCGGTGCTGTCGTCGGTGGAACAGAAAAGGGAACGGGTCTGCATGGCCATGGCGCTAGGTGTCGAAAGGGTGGAGTGAGTCTAGGAACCCGCCCTCTTCCCGGCACTCCGCTCCTTGCGGTTGAATTCTTTTCCTGCCGTTCCCCCGCCGGTTCAGGTGCGCCGCCCGCCCCGGCCTAGGCGCTGGCCTCGAAGAAGATCCCCGCCGTGCGACGGTAGTGCTCGGCCATGAGGCGCTGCGCCTCTTCCAGCTGCGAGCCCATCACCGCGTCGAAGATGGCGCGGTGCTCATCGAGCTCGTTGCGGCGCTTGTAGGCCTTGCGCGCCGCGAGCTGCCGGTAGCGATAGGCCTGGTCGTACAGCTGTTCGCAGAAGCCCAGCAACAGGGGGGAGCCGCAGCCTTCGAGCAGGGAGACGTGAAACGCCCGGTGAAGCCGCTCCCATTCCGGGTTCTCCTCGTAGTCGGCCTCCCCCACCGAGCGCGGCGTTCGCGACAGGCGGTGGAAGGCCAACACCACCTTTTCCTCCCAGGCCGCCGAGCGCTTCGCGAAGGCCTGCGCCAGGGCCATCGACTCGACGGCGATGCGCGTGGACACCAGGTCGTCCAGCTGCGCCTGCGTGGCCTGCGCCACGCTGAAGCCGCGCTGGTCGCTGTGCACCACCCATTCCTCGCTGGCCAGGCGGTTGAGCGCCTCGCGCAGCGGGCTCGCGCCCACCTGGTAGTGCTCGCGCAATTCATGCATCAACAGCTTGCGGCCGGGTTGCCAGCGGCCGGACAGCACGTCGGCCCGCAGCCGGTCGTAGGTGGTGCGGGTCAGCGTGGGCGTCGAGATCTCGGGTGGGGCATCGGTCTGCATAGGGTTTTCACTTAATTATCGACAACAACAACGGTTGCATAATTTTTATCGACAAAACAACGTATCAAAGGATTTATCGACATCATGCCAAAGTTTGCGCGCATTGCAACGCTTGCGGGTGGGCCTGCCCATTGGGCCGTCCAGCAGGGCGACGACCTCATCGACCTGGGCCCCGCGCCAGCGGGTGACGACCCCGCCGCCTGGCTGCAACGGCTGGCGGGCGGCGCCAGTGCGGCGGCGCTGGCCCGTGGCGAACGCCTGGATGCCGCCCGCGTCCAGTGGCTCACGCCCGTGCCTCGGCCGGGCAAGGTGATCTGCCTGGGCCTGAACTACGCCGCCCACGCGGCCGAAGGCGGCAACGCGGCGCCCGAGTACCCGGCCTTCTTCATGCGCGGCGCCACCTCGCTGATCGCGCACCAGGCGCCGCTGGTGCGGCCCCGCGTCTCCGACAAGCTGGACTTCGAGGCCGAGCTGGCCGTGGTGATCGGTCAGCGCGCGCGCCACCTCAGCGAGGCCAACGCGCTGCAGGCGGTCGCCGGTTACGCCTGCTTCAACGACGGCACGCTGCGCGACTACCAGCGCCGCACGCCGCAATGGACCATCGGCAAGAACTTCGACGGCACCGGCGCGTTCGGCCCCTGGCTGGTGCCGGCGGCCGACCTGCCGCCGGGCGCCACCGGTCTGAAGATCGAGTCGCGCCTGAACGGCCGCGTGATGCAGAGCGACAACACCGGCCACATGGTGGTGACGGTGGCCCAGGCGCTGGTGCTGCTCTCGGAAGTGCTCACGCTGGAGCCCGGCGACGTGATCGCCATGGGCACGCCGGCCGGCGTCGGTTATGCGCGCAAACCTCCCGTGTGGATGCAGCCCGGCGACCGCATCGAGATCGAGATCGACGGCGTCGGCCTGCTGTCCAACCCCATTGCCCAGGAGAACCATTGATGGAACCCCGCGTGACCCGACTGCCCGACGACTTCCGCTGGCCCGGTGGCCGCCAGCTGGCCGTCATCTTCAACATCGCCTACGAAGCCTGGTCCGATGGCCAGGCGCCGGGCATCGGCCCCATGGGCAACGTGCTCAAGCCCGGCTTCTTCGACACCAACGCGCATTCGTGGGCCTCGTTCGGCCTGACGCGCGGCATCCACCGCCTGCTGGCCATCGCCGAAAAGCACGCCGTCAAGACCAGCATCATGGTCAACGGCGTGATCTGCGAGCGCGATCCGGCCACGGTGCGCCAGCTCGCCGAGCTGGGCCATGAGGTCATCAACCACTCGTGGGGCATGGACGTGATCCCGGTGTACTTCGACGAGGCCGGCGAGCGCGCCAACCTGCGGCGCAACCACGACCTGCTCACCAAGACGGCCGGCGTCGCGCCCACGGGCTGGATCAGCCCGCGCGGCACGGGCAGCCCGATCAGCTCGCGCCTGCTGGCCGAGGCCGGTTACCTGCACCATGGCGACGTGAACGACGACGACCGCCCCTACGTGATGGACTTCGGCGGCCAGCGCATCGTCGGCATCCCGCTGACCATGGATGTGAACGACCTGCCCACCTGCATCCGCTACGGCCAGGGCCCGCGCCACATGCTCGACACCTTCGACGACACCTTCGCCGCGATGCGCGCCGAGCGCGCGCCGCTGATGCTGGACGTCACCGCGCACACGCACGTCATGGGCCGGCCGTCCGGCGCCTGGGTCTACGACGAAATCATGGCGCGCGTCAAAGCCGCGGACGACGTCTGGATCTGCACCCGGGAAGAAATGGCGCGCCATGTGCTGAAGACGGTCTGACGGCGCGCGCATCCCCACCACAACAAAAGGAGACAAACCACCATGCAACGTCGATCCCTTGCACGGACCCTGTTGGCGGCCGCCCTGCTGGCCGCCCCAGCGCTCGGCCTGGCCCAGCAGCCGGCCTCCCTTGCCCCCTGGCCCACCAAGCCGGTGCGCCTCGTCGTCGCCTTCGCGCCCGCGGGGCCGGCGGACATCATCGCCCGCCTGCTGGGCCAGAAGCTGGGCGAGGTGTTCGGCCAGAGCGTGGTGGTGGACAACCGCCCGGGCGCGGGCGGCAGCGTGGCCTCGGCCCTGGTGGCGCGCGCCGAGCCCGATGGCTACACGCTGCTCATCAACACCAGCTCGTACGCGGTGAACCCGTCGATGCAGCGCAACCTCGGCTTCGACGCCGAGAAAGACCTGACGCTGGCCACCCTGGTCGCCTCCAGCCCCAACCTGATCGCGATCGCGCCTTCGCTCAAGCCGCGCAACCTCAAGGAGGTGATGGAAGAGGCCAAGGGCGGCACCTACAACTACGGCACCGCCGGCGCGGGCACCACGCCGCACCTGACGGCCGAGTACCTCTTCAAGGTGCTGGGCAAGGTGCCGGTCACGCACGTGCCGTTCCAGGGCGCGGGGCCGGCGCTCAACTCCATCATGGGCGCGCAGACGCAGCTGGCCAGCGTGGCGCTGCCGGCGGCCGTGGAGCTGGTCAAGTCCGGCCGTGTGCGCGGCCTGGTGGTCACCGGCTCCAAGCGCTCCGCCGCGCTGCCGGACGTGCCCACCGTGGCCGAATCGGGCTTCCCCGGCTTCGAGGACGTGACCTGGGTCGGCGTGTTCGCGCCCGCCAGGACACCCGACGCCATCCTGCAGCGCGTCAACCGCGAGGTGGCGCGCCTGCAGCAGGACCCGGACTTCCTGGCCAGGCTCGCCGCCACCGGCTTCGAGCCCCTGGGCGGCAGCGTCGCCGAATCGCGCGACTACCTGCACAAGGAGCTGGCCAAGTGGGCCCGGGTGGTCAAGGAGACCGGCGCGCAGCCCAACTAGTCAGGACACGCCCGCCCCGGGGCGGGCCCGCACCCGGTTGGACAACTCGCCCAGGCCCTCGATGCGGCAGGTGACGACATCCCCGTCGGCCAGGAAGCAGCGCGGATTCATGGCGTAACCCACGCCCGAGGGCGTGCCGGTGGCGATGACGTCGCCCGGCTCCAGCGTCAGGCCGGCCGACAGCGACTCGATGATGGCCGGGATCCTGAAGATCATGTCCGCGGTGCTGGCGTCCTGCCGGCGCTCGCCGTTCACGTCCAGCTGAATGCGCAGGGCGTGGGGGTCGGGAATCTGGCTGGCGTGCACGATCCATGGCCCCATCGGGCAAAAGGTGTCCAGCCCCTTGCCCTTGAACCACTGGTCGTGGCGGCGCTGCAGGTCGCGCGCGGTCACGTCGTTCACGATGGTGTAGCCAAAGACGTGCTTCCAGGCGTCCTTGGCCGGGATGTCGCGGCCGCCCCGGCCGATGACGAAGGCCAGTTCCACTTCGTAGTCCAGCCGCCGCGTGACCGCGCTGTCCAGCTCGATGTCGGTGTCCGGCCCGGTGATGGAGGTGGCGGGCTTGGTGAAGAACTGCGGCGCTTCGGGCAGAGGCGTGGCCTTGTCGCGCGAGGTGTTGTCCTCCTGGATGTGCTCGGCGTAGTTGCGCCCCAGGCAGAAGACGTTCTTGCGCGTGCGCGGAATCGGCGCGGCCAGGCGCAAGGCATCGGGCGCGATCCGCGCGGCGCCGAGCCCGGGCAAGGCCTGCGCGACCGCCTGGGCCAGCTCGAGCGCCCGTTCATCCAGCGCGATCAGTTGCACGATGTCGGTGGTCGCGCCAGGCGCAAGCCACTTCAGTTGGCCTTCGCGCTGCAGCAGCGGCAAGGCCAGGTGCAGATCGACGATGGTGTCGTCGTCCAGCTTCAGGACGGTGTGGTGCTCGCCTTCGCGCAGCAGGGTGCCCAATCTCACGGGTGATCTCCTTCGGTGGTCAGAACAATCAGGGCATCGAGCGCCACGGGTGCCGCGTCGCCGATGAGCAAGGGGTTGATTTCCATGGCCTGCAAGGTGGGGCCAAGGTTGGCGGTCAGGGTTTGCAGGCGCTCGAGCACCTCCACGAGGTCCTCCAGCGTGCTGGCGCGTGGCCATCGGGCGGCCGTCACGACGCGCCCCACGGTGCCCTTCAGGACGAAGGCCCGCATCTCGTCGCGGCTCGCCGGCATGCGCAGCAGCTGCACGTCGTCGATCGCTTCGGCGTACCGGCCGCCCAGGCCCATCAACAGGAAGCGACCCAGGGGGGCCTCGTGCACGACACCCACGATGAGCTCGAGTTCGCCCCGCATCATCTGCTGCGCGCAGACGTGGCCCGGCACCGGCAAGCCCGCCATCGCGCGCCCGATGCGCTCGAAGGCCTGCGCCACCTTGTCGGGCGTGTCCAGATGGAGCTGCACCAGCCCCACGTCCGACTTGTGTTCGATCCCGTCGACCACGCCCTTGAGCACGATGGGGGTGCCGCATTGCGCCGCGAAGGCCTTCGCCGCCGGGGCATCCGCCACGATGGCGCGCGCCACGCAGCGGATGCCGACCTCGGTGAACAAGCGCATGGCGGCGATTTCGTTGAGCGCGCGGGCCTGACCGGCGGCGCCCGCCGGCAGGGCACTCAGGTTCACCTCAGGGTCTGCCGGCCCACGCGATCGCCGGCTGCGCGCGGCTTTCATGAAAGCCGCCAGGGCTTCCATGGCGCTGGCGCTGTCGGTGAAGACGGGCACGTCCTGGGACGCCAGCAGCGCCGCCTGCTCGGCGGGCAGCGTGCCCGGTGCGATGACCAGGTGCGGCTTTCCACTGCCGCGCCGGGCGTCGCCAATGGCGCGCGCGAAGGTTTCCCGGCCCACGGCCGACGGCAAGGTGTGCAGGAACGCGACCACGGCGTCCACCGGCCCATCGCCCGCCAGCAGGGCCGCCGTCGCGCCGCTGCTGGGCGTCCCACCGACGCTGGTGACGTCCAGCGGGTTCAGCAGGCCGGGCGATCCCTTGATGCGGGTCAAGGCCTGGGTCGCCGCGTCGCTCAGGGCGGCGACCTCGAGTCCCTGGGCCACCGCCGCATCGGCGATCAGCGTGCCACCGCCGCCCGAGGCGGTGAGCACCCCCAGCCCGAGACCTCGTGGCTGCCAACCGGGCGGCTGGCTCTGCACCAGGCGCGCGAAGGCCACCAGCGCCTCGACGGAACTCACCTGGGCCACGCCCGCGGCGTCCAGCAAGGCGCGGTAGGCGCGCGCGCTGCCCGCCAGGCGGCTCGAATGCGCATTGGTGGACGCCGCGCCCGCCTGTGTCATGCCCAGCTTGAGCACGGCCACCGGCTTGCCCGCGGCCTGGGCGCGCGCGGCGATGTCCAGGAAACGGGTGCCGTCGCGCAAGGCCTCCAGCACCAGCAGGATCACCTGCGTCTGCGGGTCGTTCACCAGGTACTCGAAGAAGTCGAGCATGTCCAGGTCCGCCTCGTTGCCCACCGCCACGAACTTGGACAGACCCACGCCACCCGTGTTCATGCGGGCGGACAAGGTGGAGAACAGCGCGCCGCTGTGCGAGACGATGGAGACCGGCCCTTCGGCGAGCACCTGCGCGTGCGCCGCGTTGTAGCCCAGCGAAAGGCGCTGGTGGGTGGCGTACAGGCCGTTGGTGTTGGGCCCGACGAAGCGGATGCCCCATTCCCGGGTGAGCGCCGTCAACGCGAGCTGGCGCGCGGCGCCCTCCTCGCCCGCCTCGGCGAAGCCCGTGGACGCGACCACGGCCGAGCCCACGCCGAGCTTGGCGCACTCCGTCGCCGCCTGCAGTGCCTGCGCACCGGGGACCACCAGGAA
This sequence comes from Hydrogenophaga sp. FW305-3-2-15-A-LB1, assembly GCF_058787875.1. Lineage (NCBI taxonomy): Bacteria > Pseudomonadati > Pseudomonadota > Betaproteobacteria > Burkholderiales > Comamonadaceae > Hydrogenophaga > Hydrogenophaga sp. FW305-3-2-15-A-LB1. Next base: position 26,627 of record NZ_JBYTAE010000006.1, read on the forward strand.
CGCGACATCGGGCACGGCCGGCAGATCGGCCATGCGGGCGTAGCTGCGCAGGCCGGCCACTTCGTCGGCGCGCGCGTTGACCACGAAGATCTCGCCCGCGTACCCGCCGTGGCGCAGGTACTCCAGGGGTCTGTGGCTCAGCTTGAGCGGGTCGGCGGAAGCGCCGACGATGGCGATGCTGCGCGGATTGAAAAGGCGTGGCGGCACGCCACCGGGTCTCGGTTGGGTCATCGGGTTCGGTCGTTGGCGGAAGGTGGGGATCAGCGGCCGCGCCACACCGGCGCGCGCTTCTCGAGAAAGGCCCGCACGCCTTCGCGGCGGTCCTCGCTGGTGTAGGGGCTGGGGCCGATCTCCATGCGCAGCGCGGCGGCCACCGGCATGTCCAGCGTCTTCAGGGCGTTGGCTTTCATGCGCCGCACGGACAGCGGCGCGTTCGACGCGATCCGCTGCGCCAGCGCCATGCTGCTGGCGAGCACCTGGTCTTCTTCCACCAGGGCGTTGAGCAGGCCGCTGTGCCACGCGCGCCCGGCGTCCATGGCGTCGCCCGTGCACAGCAGCTCCATCGCGAGCGCGGGCGCCACGCGCCGGGCCAGCATGACGGAGCCGAAGTTCGCGCCCAGGCCGATCCGGGCCTCCGGCAAGCCGAAGCGCGCACCCCAGTGGGACAGGCGGATGTCGCAGGCCAGCGCCAACTCGAAACCACCGGCCATCGCGCTTCCGTTGAGCGCGGCCACCACGGGCACCGGGCAGTCCAGCAGGACCTCGAACACCGTGCGCTCGATGCGCGCGTTCGGACCGCGCCACGGCGGGGCCTCGCCTTCGCTGGCGCGTTCGTCCTGCTGACCCATCTCCTTCAGGTCGGCGCCCGAGCAGAACACCGGGCCTTCGCCCGTCAGCACCACACAGCGCGTGACCCCGTCTTCGCCCGCCGCCAGCACCGCCTCGGACAGCGCGTGGATCAGGGCTTTCGACAGCGCATTGCGGCGTTCCGGCCGGTTCAGCTTCAGGAGCAGCACATGCCCGTCGCGCGAAGCCAGCAGCACATTTTCATCGGCCATGCCGTGTCACTCCTGCTCCATGCCCGCGGCCTTGACGATGCGGGCCCAGAGCGCGATCTCCTTCTCCTGGAAGCGGGCGAATTGCTCGAGCGTCAAGGGATTGGGTTCGCTGCCGCTCTGGCGGAAGTAGCTGGGGTCGCTGACGATGGCCTCGCGCACCAGTTCGTTCAGGCGCCGCGCCACGGCCTCCGGCGCCTGCGCCGGCAGGTAGACGGCGGTCCAGGCGTACAGCTGGTAGTCGGTCAGGCCCTGTTCGGCGAAGGTGGGAATGTCGGGCGTGCTGCTCATGCGCTCCGCGCCGGTGGTGGCCAGGGCTTTCATCTTGCCGCTGCGGATGTTGGTCATCGCGTTCAGCCCGTCCGACCAGGTGAGGTCCACGCGCCCACCGGCGATGTCCGTCATGATCTGCGAGGGGCTCTGGTACGGCACGTGCAGCAGGTCCACACCGGCGAGCAGCTTGTAGAGCTCGCCACCGGCGCGGGCGGAGGCACTGGAACTGGCGAAGGTCAGGCTGCCTGGGCTCTTCTTCGCGAGCTCGGTCAGCTCCCGCACGTTGTTGGCGGGGAAGTCCTTGCGGGCCAGCAGGACCGTGGCGCCCTTGCTGACGGTGGCGATGGGCGTGAAGTCCTTGACGGGGTCGTAGGGCAAGCGCTTGAACAACGCGGGGTTGGCGGCGTGCGTGGTCTGGGTGGTGACCAGGGCGGTGTAGCCGTCGCGCGGCGCCTTGGCGACAAAGCTCGCCGCCAGGAAGCCATTGCCGCCTGGCTTGTTTTCGATCACCACCGGCTGCCCCGTGACCTTGGTGATGTGGGCGCCCACGAAACGGGCCACGGTGTCGGTGGCGCTGCCGGCGGCGAAGGCCACCACGAAGCGGATCGGCTTGTTCGGGTACTTCTCGGCGTCGGCGAGCTGGGCGTGCGCATGGCCGGCCGCCAGCGCCAACAGCAGCGCGCCGGCGGTCGCGCGGAACGTGGAACGGATCATGTTTGTCTCCTGGGATGTATCGAACGCCAGGCCATTGTTGGGCGGCGCGCGCGCTGGGTAAATTGAATTCTTGGTGTACGCTGATAACCTTTGGTTAATCTCTCGTCGATGCCATGAACCTGCGCCAGATGGAAGTTTTTCGCCACGTCATGCAGACCGGATCGATCAAGGGCGCGGCCGAACTGCTGCACATCAGCCAGCCGGCCGTGAGCAAGCTGCTGGCCGGGGCCGAGCGCCGCAACGCGCTGCAGCTCTTCGCGCGCGTCAAGAACCGCCTGGTGCCCACGCCCGAAGCGCACCGGCTGTATGCCGAGGTCGAGCGGCTCTGGGAGCGCGTCGAACGCGTGCGCGATCTGTCCCACGAACTCTCGAATCCCAGTGGGGGCACGCTGGTGGTCGGGGTGTCGGCGAGCCTGGGCGCCACGGTGGTGCCCACCGTCGTTCAGGAGCTGATCCGCATGACACCGCTGGCGGTGGTGCGCATCGAGCAACTGGTGCCGCATCTGCTGGTGCAATCGCTGCTCGACGGCACCACCGACATCGGCGTCACGATGGGCGTCCAGCCCCATCCGAGCCTCGAGCTTCTGTCCCGGTACCCTTGCGGCCTCGTCTGCGTCATGCCCAAGGGCCACCCGCTGTCGTCGCGGCGCTCCATCCGCGCCGCCGACCTGCGGGGGCAGCAGATCATCTCGTTCCCACAGTCCTTGAGCTACGGCATCTCGCCGCGCGACCTGTACGGCGAGTACGCGGAGGAAATCCGCGCCTCCGTGGAAGTGCGCTCAGGCCAGGCCGCCTGCTGGTACTGCCTGGCGGGCGCGGGCATCGCCGTGGTCGATGCGACCGCCGTCGCCGGCAAGGCGTTCCCGGGCCTGGTGTCGCTGCCCTACCGCTGCGAGGCGCAACTGGAAGCGCGCCTGATGCACCACGGCGAGCGCCCTCTCTCGCGCCTGGCCGAGCGGTTCTGCGACATCTTCAAAAGCACCTGGCCTCGCCTCATGGGCTGATCAACGCCGGCTCACGCGGGCTTCTGCACCCAGAACTGGTACATGCCGACGAAGGTCTCGGGGTGCTCGGTTTCGTACCGGTGCCACAGGCCCAGGTCGTGCGCCGCGCCTTCGTGGGGGAAGCGCGCGCGGAACCGCTGGCGCACCGTGGGCTCCACGTGCAGGCCCACGAAGTCCAGGCCCAGCCGGCGCAGCAGCGCCTGGATGGCGGGCAGCGTGGTGCGGTGCTCCTGCTCGTGGAACAGCAGGTCCCGGCAGGCACTGAGGCCGAAGAAGTCGCCAAAGGTGGTCAGCCGTTGGAGGGCTTCGGGGCCATCGCAGGCCATCAGCGCGGCGCGGGCATCGCGGATGCCGTCGGCCGTGGCCGGGAAACCGCGCTCGGCGATGAAGCGGCGCGCCGCCACCACCGGCGCGCGCGCCAGCTCGCTGTAGAGCCCGACCAGCATCAGGCCGCCCGGCCGCAGCAGCGGCAACAGGGCGCGCCAGCCCGCTTCGGGCTCGGCCAGGTGGTGCAGCACGCCGACCGATTCGATCAGGTCGAACCGCCGCTCGATCGCACCGAGCTGCAGGAGGTCGGCCTGCGCGTATTCGATGCGCGCCAGGCCCAGCGCCCGCGCCTGGCGCATCGCATACGCCAGGCTGCGGGCGCTCAGGTCGATCGCGAGCACCTGCGCGCCCCGGTAGTGGTTCGCGGTCTCGGTCGAGTGGCGCCCGGTGCCGCAGCCCGCGACCAGGATGTCGATGCTGCGGCGCTCGCCCAGGGGCTGGAAGCGCGCGTGAGGAACCTGCCCGCGCAAGCGGTCGTCGAGCGACAAGGGCGCGGGGAACAGCGAAGGGCGCGTCCAGCGCGGGTAAGGGTTCTCCTCGTACTGCCGCCGCACGCGACACGAGGTGTTTTCGCCGATGGCGGTCAGGCGCGGCAGGCGCTCGCGCAGGCGTTCTTCCTCCCGCACGCCGTCGATCTGCTGCCGCATCACGGCCCGCAGCGCCTCGGGCCACGGCCGGGCCGACAGCGCGTCGGCGTGGGCCAGGGTGTGCAGCGGCCGGTAGCTGGCCAGCGCCAGCAGCTCGTGCGCCTGCGGCAGGCCACCTGTGTCCAGCGTGGCGTTGATCCGGGCCTGGAGTTGCGCCAACTGCCCGGTTTCGGGCCCGCTGCGGACCCACGCGTATTCGTTGATGAAGCACTGCCGGGCGAGCGCACCCCGCAAGGCCCACAGACCTTCCTCAGGGGCAACGGGCGCCAGCGCTTCGGCCAGCAGCGCCGCGCGCGCCCGGGTCAGGCAACGCTCCAGCACCACGTCGCACACCGTGGCGCTCTCCAGCAGGGCCAGCAGCAGGCGGTCCTCGCACCAGGGCGCCAGGGCCTGCACCGCCATCGGGCCTTCCTGCCCGATGGCGCCCTGCAGGTGCGGCTCGCACAGGATCAGCGCGCTGGCCGCGCGCGCCAGCTCCTCGGGGCGCCGCCAGGCTTCGGCGATCGCGCGCGCGAGCACCGGCCGCAGGTGGCGCTGCAAGGCCTGGAGAGGCAGGCGCTGCAGGCATTCGGCCACGCCGATCTTCACTTCCACGGCCTCGTGGATCGACAGCGCCTGGAGGAAACAATCGAGCGCCCGCAGCGGCTGCCCCTGGCGGTTGAACACGACGCCGAGGTTGGCATGCGCCTGCAGAAAACCGGGGGCGATCGCGATCGCCTGGCGGTAGTGCACCGCGGCCTGGTCGAGCAGGCCCTGTTGCATGTGAAGCAGGCCGAGGTGGTAGTGGGCTTCGGGAAACCGGGGCCGGGCCAGCGTGGCGCGCGTGAGGTGGTCCAGCGCGGCCGCGGCGTCACCCGCCTCCAGAGCCCACAGGCCCATCCGGTGCAGCGCATCCGCCTGCGGCGCAGGCGCACCGCCACCACCCGCCAGGCAGCAATGCTTGTGCTTCTTTCCGCTCAGGCACGGGCAAGGGTCGTTGCGCCCCGCTGTCTTCATGCTGTCTGTCTCCTCAGGGTGGCCGTCACACGGCGGCGGTTCCCTCCCCTTTTTCTTCTTCTGGTCTTCTCGCGCTCAGAACCGGGGGGCGCGCTTCTCCAGAAAGGCGCGCACGCCTTCGGCAAAGGCAGGCCGATCCGCCAGTTCCATCTGGCGCTCGCGCTCCAGGGCCACCTGCTGTTCGAAGCTGTGGCTACCGCCCTGTTCGTAGAGCCCGCGCACCTCGTGCACGGCATGGGCGGGCAGGCGGGCGAGCCGCTGCGCGAGCCGCAGGCTCTGGGCGGGCAACTCCGCGTCGTCCACGCAGGCCCAGATCAGTCCCCATTGCGCCGCGTCCTGGGCCGAGAGCCGATCGCCCAGCAGCGTCAGCCCGAGCGCGCGGGCGCGGCCCACCGCGCGGGGCAGCGTCCAGCTCGCGCCCAGGTCCGGCACCAGGCCCAGCGCCTGGGCGAACGGCAGGTAGAAAAACGCGGAGCGCGCCGCGATCACGATGTCGGCCGCCAGCGCCAGGCCCACACCGCCGCCGGCCGCCGCGCCGTTGACCGCGCACACCACCGGCACGCGCAGCGCGCGCAGGCCCGTCACGATCGGATTGCCCGCGTCGGCCATCATGTCGCCGATCGCGCGCCCGGCGCTGGTGCCGCCATGGGCCGGGCGGTCGGGATCGAAATCGGACAGCTTGGCGCCCGAGCAGAAGGCCTTGCCGCTGCCGGTGAGGATCAGGGCGCGCACGGAAGCGTCCTCGCGCACCCGCTCCAGCGCCCGCAGGCAGCCCTGCCGCATGCCCACGCTGATGGGGTTCATCTGCGCGGCTTCGTTGAGGGTCAGGGTGGCGATGCCATCGGCCACCTCGAACAGCACGGCGGGTGCGCCACTCATGTCGGGTCTCCTCCGGCCTTGCCGGTGTATTGCTCGGGGAAATGCAGGCGCACGATCTCGCCGTCGGTCTTCAGCGCGTGGCAGCCGCCCAGGGGCGAGTTGCGGTGCTCGGGCTGCTCGCGGTCGGTCACGTCGTCCGCGCCGCTCCACAGCATCTGGAAGGCGGTGGTGGCCATGGGCGGCAGCAGCTCGGTCATGTGGGTGCAGCCCAGCTCGGCCCGGAACAGGCGCTTGGCCACCAGGATGAAGCCGGGCTGGATGCGCTGCCCGATCAGGCGGCGGTAGCTCTCGGTGATGGCGCCGCACACGGCGTGCGGCCCCTCCACCGTGTGCGCCTCCACGCCGTGGATCAGCCGGTCGCGGTCGATGGTCAGGCACAGGCTCATGTGGTGGATGGGCTGGTTCTCCCCCACGCTCTTTTCTTCCAGCTCGATCGGGAACGGCTTGGTGTCGAGCAGCGTGCCCACGATGTCGAAGAGCCCGTCGTCGCGCTCGAAGCCTTCGCAGTGGATGCGCCGCAGGTGCACCTGGCGGCGCGTCACCGGGGGCGGCGGCGTGCCGGCCATCTCAGTCCGGCGCCCCGTGCGCCACACCGGCGGCCACCAGCGCGTCGATCTCGGCGTCGCTGCGCCCGAGCGAGCGCAGGATGTCCCGGCTGTCGCGGCCGATCGCGGGCGCGGCCGGCGGCAGCTCGCTGGGCGTGCGGTCGAAGCGCGGCGCGGGCGCGGGTTGCACCGCCCCACCCTGCTCCACGAAGGTGCCGCGCGCGCGGTTGTGCGGGTGCGCCGGCGCCTCGGCCATGCTGAGCACGGGCGCCACGCAGGCGTCGCTGCCTTCGAGCAGTTCGCACCAGGCGTCGCGGCTCTTCTGCAGGAACAGCGCCGCCAGCTTCTCGCGCAGCGCGGGCCACTCGGCGCGCTCCCACTGCCGCGCGAAGTGAGCATCCGTGATGCCGCACTTCTCCAGCAGCAGCCGGTAGAACTGCGGCTCGATCGCGCCGACCGACAGGTAGCGCCCGTCCGCACAAAGGTAGTTGCCGTAGAAATGCGCCGAGCCGTCGAGGAAGTTGCTCGCGCGCTCCTCGTGCCAGAAGCCCTTGGCCTGCAGGCCATACTGCGCGGCCATCAACACGGCGGCGCCGTCGGTGATGGCCGCGTCCACCACCTGGCCCTGACCCGAGCGCTGCGCTTCATAGAGCGCGGCGACCACGCCGAGCGCGAGCAGCATGCCGCCACCGCCGTAGTCGCCCACCAGGTTCAGCGGCACGGCGGGTGGCCGGTCGGCCGGGCCCATGGCGTGCACCGCGCCCGAGAGCGCGATGTAGTTCAGGTCGTGGCCGGCGGCCTGGGCCAGCGGCCCGGTCTGGCCCCAGCCCGTCATGCGGCCGTAGACCAGCTTCGGGTTGCGCGCCAGGCAGTCCTTCGGGCCGACGCCGAGTTTTTCGGTCACGCCCGGGCGAAAGCCCTCGATCAGGATGTCGGCCTTGTCCACGAGCCGCAGCACGGTCTCCACCGCGCGCGGGTCTTTCATGTTGAGCGCGATGGAGCGGCGCCCTCGGTCCACCACGCTGTCGTTGCGCATCAGCGCCTCGAGCGCGCTGCCGCCGCCGGGCGGGGGCATGCGGTCGATCCGGATCACCTCGGCCCCCATGTCGGCCAGCATCATGCCGGCGAAGGGGCCGGGGCCGATGCCCGCGAGTTCGATGACGGTGACGCCGTGCAGAGGTCCGCTCATGGTGCGTAGCCCCCGCTCACATGCGCTTGGCGACTTCTTCGAGCATCACCTCGGTGGCCCCGCCCCCGATGGTGAGGATGCGCGCGTCGCGCGCCATGCGCTCGACCGGCGTGCCGATCATGTAGCCGGTGCCGCCGTGCAGCTGCAGGCAGGTGTGCACCACCTCCTGCAGGGTCTCGGCGGCGAAGCACTTGAGCATGGAGACCTCGCGGACGATGTCCTTGCCCTCGTCGATCATCTGTGCGCACTGGTAGGTGAGCGAGCGCACGGCCGCCGTCTTCGAGGCCATCCAGGCCAGCTTGTTGCGCACCACCTGCTGGTCCCACAACGACTTGCCGAAGGCCTGGCGCTGCTTCACGTACTCCACCGTCAGCTCGATGGCGCGCGAGGCCGTGCCCGAACTGAGCGCGCCGATCACCAGGCGCTCGTTCTGGAAGGTGCTCATGATGTAGTAGAAGCCCTTGCCCTCCTCGCCCAGCAGCGCGTCGTGCGGCACTTGCAGGTCTTCCAGGTAGAGCTCGGCCGTGTCGGACGAGCGCCAGCCGTGCTTGTCCAGCTTGCGCGCGATCTTCAGGCCCGGGTTGCCCTTCTCCACGATGAACAGCGACAGGCCCTTGCTGCCCTTGGCGTGCGGGTCGGTGCGCGCGGCCACGATGTAGATGTCGCCGAACACCGCGTTGGTGATGAACATCTTGGAGCCGTTGATCACCCAGCCGCCGTCGGTGCGTTCGGCGCGCGTCTTCAGGCCCGCCACGTCGGAGCCGGCGTGCGCCTCGGTCACGCAGATCACGCCCACCTTCTCGCCCGCGCAAGCCGCCGGCAGGTAGCGCTGCTTCTGCTCGTGCGTGCCGCGGTGCGCGATGTGCGAGAGCGACATGTCGCTGTGCACCGTGAGCGCGGAAGCCACGCCGCCGTAGGTCGAGCGCGAGAGCTCCTCGCCCAGCACCAGCGAGGACAGGGCCCCCAGCCCGCCGCCGCCATATTCGACCGGGTGGCGCATGCCCAGGAAGCCCATCGCGCCCAGGTCGGTGAAGACGTGGCGCGGGATCTCGCCGCTGGCTTCCCAGGCGTCGCCATGGGGCACGATCACCTCATCCACATAGCGGCGCAGCTGCTCGCGCACCATGCGCAGGTCCTCGTCGACGATGTCGGGTTCGCTGAAGTAAGGCAGGGTCATGGAAACGGTCTCCAAAGGGTTCTGCCACTATTATAGACCGACACGTCGGGTTATTTAAAGCCCTGGGCGCGAGGCGGGCGGGGAAATTCAACGGGGTACACTCTCAGGCCTCTGAGAGGAAACAGACATGCCACGCGTGCGATCCGACGACTACGACGCCAAGAGCCAATCCATCATGGACAGCGCCGCCGCGCTTTTTGCGAAGGTGGGCTACCCCAACGCCAAGATGCAGGACATCGCGCAGGCTTGCGGCGCGACCAAGTCCATGCTCTACCACTACTTCCCGACCAAGGACGACCTGCTCAGCGCCATGCTGACGGAGCACCTGGAGCGGGTGATCGCCAGCGTGGACGAGGCCGTGGCCGGCGACCGGCCGGTGAAGGAGCGTTTCGCCGCCTTCGTGCAGACCTACGCGCAGAAGTCGGCGCAATCGCGCCGCCGCCACGTCATCGCGATGAACGACGTGAAGTTCCTGCCCAAGGCCATGCAGACGCCGCTGCGCCAGCTGGAGAAGAAGGTGACCGACCAGGTGGCCGACCTGCTGCGCGAACTCCACCCCGGGCTGGAAGACGGCGTCTACAAGCCCTACGCCATGATGCTGCTGGGCATGCTGAACTGGACCGACTACTGGTACCGGCCCGGCGGCCCGATGAAGTCCGACGAACTCTGCGAGCGCATCACGCGCCTGTTCCTGCTCGGTTTCATGGCCGAGAAGTAGGCCCCGGCCCCTCGGTTCATTTCATCATCTGGTCGTAGTCGAGCACGACCTTCCAGCGCCCGTTCTGGATCTGCGAGAGCCGCGCCTCACTGGTGGCCAGGTGGCTGGTGGGCGACCAGCTCATGGCCGGCATGCCGAACATGTCGCTCGGCACCTTGAGCGATTCCAGCGTCTTCGCCAGCGCATCGGTGCTCACGTTGGGCCCGTTCTTCTGCAGCGCGGTCGCCAGCCGGTCGATGATCACGTAGCCGTAGGTCGAGAACACGGTCGGGTTCTCGTTGTAGGCGGTCTTGTACTTGTTGGCCCAGAAGCGCAGCGGCTGCGAGGCGTCGTCCTCGTAGGGCACCTGCGCCATCATGGTCGAGTACAGGCCGTCCATGCCCTTGCCGCCCAGGCGCGGGATCAGGTCGGTGTAGGCGCCCACCGAGGTCAGGAAGGTCGGGTTGTAGCCCAGCTTGCGCGACTCGGCGATGGCGCCCACGGTCTCTCGGATCACCGTGCCGAGCACCACGAAGTCGCAGTTGGCCGCGCGCAGGCGCGCCACCTGGGAAGAGAAGTCGGTCGCGCCGCGCTTGTAGGTGGTGCGCTCGGCGAACTCCACGTTGATGCTCTTGAGGCCGATCTCGGCGCCCTTCATCACCTCCTGGCCATAGTCGTCGTCCTGGTACAGGGTGCAGGCCTTGGTGGCGTTCTTTTCCTTGTACAGACGCGGCGTGGCGCGCGTCATCTGCTCGATGTAGGACGAGACGAAAGCGAACTTGAGCTTGTCCACCGGCTCGTACATGTCCTTGGCCAGCGCCATGGGGAAGAAGTTCATCACGTTCTTCTGCGCCAGCGTGGGCATGGCCGCGTTGGCACTCGCCGCGCCCAGCATGCCGACCATCACGAACACCTTGTCCTGATTCACCAGCTTCTGCGCGGCGAGCACGGCGCGCTTGGGGTCGTAGCCGTTGTCTTCCACCCGCAGCGCGAGCTTGCGGCCTTGCACCCCGCCCTGCTCGTTCACCTCGGCGATGCGCAGGTTCATGCCGTTGCGCAGGTCCTTGCCGTAGCCCGCGAGCGGGCCGGAGAGGTCGAGGATGGAGCCGATGAGCAACTGGTCCTTGCTCACGCCTTGCTGCTGGGCCAGGGCCGGCCAGGCCAGCGCCGCCAGGGACACGGCGGCCAATGGGATCAGGTGGCGGTGCTTCATCTCTTGTCTCCTGCAGGGGTGGTTGAAGGGAATCAGATCGGGTGGTAGCGGCCGTTCGCTGCGGCCATGTCGCGCAGCGCCTGGGGCGCCTCGAAGCGCGCGCCGTGCCGTTTGGCCAGGCGGTCGCATTCGGCCACGAAGCGGGCCGCGCCCACCATGTCGATGTGGCTGATGGCGCCGCCGAGCACGGCCGGGAAACCCCAACCCAGCAGCGAGCCCACGTCGGCGTCGCGCGTGCTCACGATGCCCTCGGCCACGCAGCGCGCGGCCTCGAGCGATTGCGAGTACATGAGGCGCTGGCGCACGTCGTCCAGGCTGGGCTGTTCCTCCGCCAGCGGGAAGCGCTGCGCCAGGCCCGGCCAGAGCTTCTTGCCACCCTCGGCGGGGTGGTCGTAGAAGCCCTTGCCGGCCTTGCGGCCCGGGCGGCCCAGCTCGTCCACCATGGCGACCAGCACCTCGTCCTGCGGCTGCTCGCGGTAGGCCGCACCCTGGTCCAGGCGGCCCTGCTTCATGGCCTTGTGCAGCAGCTCGACCGAGAACTCGTCGATCAGCGCCAGCGGCGGCATGGGCATGCCCGCCAGGCGCCCGGCGTTCTCGATCAGGTTCGGGTTCACGCCCTCGGCCAGCATGGTCATGGCCTCGAAGGGGTACATGCCGAAGGCGCGGTTGGCGTAGAAGGCCGGGCAGTCGTTGACCACGATGGGCGTCTTGCGGATGCGCTTGACGAAGTCCATGGCGTGCGCCACGGCGGCCTCGCCGGTCTTCCCGCCACGGATGACTTCCACCAGCGGCATCTTCTCCACCGGCGAGAAGAAGTGCAGGCCCACGAAGGACGCGGGGCGCGAAGACACCTCGGCCAGGCCGGTGATGGCCAGCGTGGAGGTGTTGGTGGCGAAGATGGCGTCGGCGTCCATCGCGGCCTCGGCGCGGCGCGTCACGTCGGCCTTGACCGCGCGGTCTTCGAACACCGCCTCGATCACGATGCCGCAGCCCGCGAGCTCGGCCATGTCGGTGGTGGTCTTCACGCGCGCCAGGGTCTGGTCGCGCTGCGCGGCGTCCAGCCGGCCCTTGGCCACCTGGCCGTCGAGGATCTTCGCGCCGTAGGCCTTGCCTTTCTCGGCGGCCTCCAGGCTCACGTCCAGCAGCACCGTCTCCAGCCCGGCCACCGAGCACACATGGGCCAGGCCCGCGCCCATCATGCCGGCGCCGAGCACCGCCACCTTGCCGAACTTGCGCGGCGGCACGTCCTTCGGCCGGCCCGCGAGCCGGTTCGCATCGCCCATGGCGTAGAACAGCGTGCGGATCATGTTCTTGGTCTCGGGCGAGGTCGCCAGGCGCGCGAACTGGCGCTGCTCGATGCGCAGGCCGGTGTCGATGTCGACCTGGCAACCGTCGTACACGGCCGCCAGAATGGCCTCGGGCGCCGGGTACAGCGCCTGCGTCTTGCCCAGCAGGTGGCCGGACACGCCGAAGAACACCTGCGTGGGCCCGGGCGACTGCGGCGTGCCGCCGGGGAATTTGTAGCCCTTGGCGTCCCAGGGTTTGACGGTGGCGCTCGCGCCCTCGTTCAGCAGCCAGTGTTTCGCACGCGCCAGCAGCTCGGCCGCCGGCACCACCTCGTCCACGATGCCCGCCTCCAGCGCCTTCTGCGGCCCGACCTTGCGGCCCTCCAGCAGGTAAGGCAGCGCGGCCTTGATGCCGATCATGCGCGGCAGGCGCTGCGTGCCGCCGGCGGCGGGCAGCAGGCCCAGCGTCACCTCGGGCACGCCGAGCTGCAGCCTGGCGTCGTCCACCGCGATGCGGCGGTGGCAGGCCAGGCAGACCTCCAGGCCACCGCCCAGCGCCGTGCCGTTGATGGCGGCCACGAAGGGCTTGCCCGAGGTCTCGATGCGGCGCAGCGTGGCGCTCAGCGGCCCGGTGATGTCCATGGACTGCTGCGCGCTCGAGATGGTGCGGATGAATTCCAGATCCCCACCGGCCAGGAACTCGGGCCGCGCCGAGGTCACGATCACGCCGCGCACGGCCGCGTCCGCCACCGCGCGGTTCACCGCCGCGCCGAAGGCCGCGATCGAGTCCGTGTTCAGCACGTTCATCGGCCGGTCCGCCACGTTCCACGTCAGGGTCGCGATGCCGTCCGCGTCCACCGTGTAATCCACCATTGTTTCGCTCCAGTTGCTTGTTGTTGTGGCGCTCAGACGCGCTCGATGACCATGACGGACCCCATGCCGCCGCCCACGCACATCGTGACCACGCCGGTGCTCAGGTCGCGCCGCTCCAGCTCGTCGAGCAGGGTGCCGAGCAGCATGCCGCCGGTGGCGCCCAGCGGGTGGCCCATGGCGATCGCGCCGCCGTTGACGTTCACGCGGTCGTGCGGCACGTCCAGCACCTCCATGAAGCGCAGCACGACGGAGGCGAAGGCCTCGTTGCACTCGAACAGGTCCACGTCGCGCGCGTTCATGCCGGCGCGCTTGAGCGCGGCCTGCGCGGCCGGCGCCGGGCCGGTGAGCATGATGGTGGGCTCGGTGGACACGGTGCCGAAGGCGCGCACACGGGCGCGGGCTTTCAGGCCCTGCGCGGCCGCCGCTTCCTTCGTGCCGATGAGCACCGCCGAGGCGCCGTCCACGATGCCCGAGGAGTTGCCCGCGTGGTGGATGTGTTCGATGCCGCCGAGCTGCGGGTAGCGGTGCAGCGCCAGCGCGTCGAAGCCCATCTTCTCGCCCTGCGCGGTGAACGAAGGTTCCAGCTTGGCCAGCGTCTCCATCGTGGTGTCGCCGCGCACGTGCTCGTCGCGCGCCAGGATCACCAGGCCGTTGAGGTCGCGCACCGGCACCACCGACTTGTCGAAGTAACCCTCGCGCCAGGCCTGGGCCGCGCGGCGCTGGCTCTCGACCGCGTAGGCGTCCGCGTCCTGGCGGCTGTAGCCATAGAGCGTGGAGATCAGGTCGGCCGAGATGCCCTGGGGCACGATGCGGTTGGGGATGGTGAGCTGCGGGTCGGTGATCCAGGGGCCGCCCGAGGTGAACATGGGCACGCGCGACATGCTCTCCACGCCGCCGCCGATGACCAGTTCGGCCTGCCCGGACTTCACCAGCGCGGACGCGAAGTTGCAGGCCTCCAGGCCCGAGCCGCAGAAGCGGTTGATCTGGATGCCGGGCACCGCCTGGTCGTAGCCGGCGGCGAACACCGCGCTCTTGGCGATGTCGGCCGCCTGCTCCTGCACCGGCTCGACGCAGCCCAGGATCACGTCGTTCACTTGCGAGGTGTCCAGGCCGTGCCGGTCGCGCAGCGCGCCCAGCAGGCCCCCGGCCAGGCGCGCCGAAGGCACCTCGTGCAGACCGCCGCTGGCGCGGCCCCTGCCGCGCGGGGTGCGCACGGCGTCAAGAATGTAGGCTTCCGTCATATTGAAGAGGATGGTTGGGGAATGGCGCGCTTCAGCGCCCCTGGAACACGGGTGGGCGGCGCTGCTGGAAGGCGGCGATGCCCTCCTTCAGGTCGGCGGTGGCGAACACCTGGGCCAGTTGGCGGCCCTCGTGGGCGAACATGGCGTCGAAGTCACCGCCCTGCAGCAGGATCTCTTTCGACAGGCGCAGCGCCTGCGTCGGCCCGGCGGCGATGGCCAACGCGGTCTTCGCCACCTCGGCGGCGAGCTGCTCGCGCGGCAGCGCGCGGTTGATCAGGCCCAGTCGCGCGGCCTCGGTGCCGCTGAGCAGGCGGCCGGTGTAGATGAGCTCGGCCGCCAGCGGGTGGCCCAGGCGGCTCAGCAAGAAGTGGTGGGTGCCGCTGTCGGGCACCATGCCGATGTGGCGGAACGGGCTGCCGAACAGCGCCCCGTCCTCGGCGAAACACAGGTCGCAGCACAGCGCCAGGCCGAAGCCGAAGCCCAGCGCCGGGCCGGTCACGGCAGAGATGGTGGGCACGGGCAGCTCGCGCAGTCGGCGGCAGAACGGGCCGACCACGTTCGCGATCAGGGCCGTGGGGTCGTCGGCCGCCGGGTCGATGGAACCGATGTCCCAGCCGGCGGAAAACACCGCGCCGGCGCCCTGGATCACCAGGCAGCGCGCGCTGCCGGCGAGCGCCTCGTCCAGCAGCGCGCCCAGGCGTTGCACGTCGGCGGTGCGGAAGGTGTTCTTGGGTTGCGCGAGGTCCAGCACCAGGGTGGCGACGGCGCCTTCGGTGCGCAGGGCGATGCCCGTGGCGGGTCGGGTGGCGGTGGCGGTTGACATGTCCGCCACTCTGCCAGCGGGGGTGCTCCGGAATATCGTCGCCTTGGACGATTCAGAGGGCGGCCCAGACCCGTCGTTGCAAAGCCCGTTGAACTGAACCGCTTGTCAGGTCAGCGTTTGAGCCGCAGGCAAACAAAATATGCAAGGGCCGCCGCCACGCCCGCCGCGATGATGGCGTAAGCGGCGATTCCAAAATAGAGCGCAACAGGTGGTGGCACTTTGCCGTCGAGGTGATAGTAAAAAAGACCGAAGTAGTAGATGAAAGCCAGCCCAAACACCCCCACGACAATGCGCGAGGCGCTGCGGAATCGGCTGTGGAGTTGCCGAGGATTGGGTGGGTCGACAGAAGCCAGCAGGAGCGTCACCAGGACAGCAACCAAGGTAGTCCCAAGTGCTGCCCAGCGCAGTTCCGTCTCCAGACCGAACAGCGTGGGGATGGCCTGGGCAACGACCACCGACGCCGCGATCAAGAGTGACTTGAGGAACTTGACTGGCGCCATGCTTGCTCGCTACCTGACATCAGTGACCGTCGCGTACCGAAACGCGATTCTCACAACATTGTTCGAGTCAACCACAACGACTGGCTCGTAACGCACCGATGTTGCCTCGGCGCCGTGCGACAGTTCGAATGACATCTCGCCTGCATGCTTTCCCTCTGTCGTCAGGACGATAAAGTCTCCGGCGCCGATGAATTCGTTGAGGCGCTTGATGTCTTCGTCCTTCAGGCGAAATCGCTTGAGGAGGGCCTCGCTAGAGACAACTTCGATCCGCCCCTTCGATGAAAATTGACGCTCTTGTAGATTTTCCAGCAGGCTCCGGCGCGCTGAGGGACTGTGCGCGGCAAGCTTCAGGGCGACGACGCCAACGTTTTCCTTCCACTTCACAAGGTATCGCTTGTTTTTGCCTTTGTTCATCAGCACGACTTCCACGGTGGCTTCGGCGTCCGGAAGCCCTCTTTCCACGTTAGAGACGCCCACTGCACTCTCGCGACCGCTGAAGATGCGACTGGTGAGCGAATCGGACGCGTTGATGCCCTTTCCGCCCGCCCAGTAGGCCAATGCAGTTGTCACCTTGTCGAAGCCGTACGCAATCCTGGATTCGTCCTTCGTCCAGACGCTTGGCGCCGGCAACGTACCGACATCGCAAGTCTTTGGCTGCAGCGGATGCATGAGGCTGTTTGCCATGAACCGCTCCCACTTGTATGCAAGACCGTCCGCCCCGCGGTTGCAGATTTCGTAGACGAGCTTCGGCTGGTTGGTGGCTCTGTCCACGGCAGAGAGAAACGCGAACCGCTGCTCTTGAGTGGCCCCTTCGTTTTCCCCAGTAAGCGGGCCGTCATCGGGTCTTGTCGGCGACGCTGCGGATGTACCCGCGACATCTGCAGCCATCGTGGGCAACGCAGGCATTGCCAACGCAGCGAGCAACACGGATCGACAAAGCATCACCGACTCCTCCGGGCCATGGTTCGATGCAGCCAGGAACGATTCTCGTACAGACCAGCCACTTGCACCATCTCAACCTTTGACAGTTGTCGTGGGGTCCGGCACTGCGTACTCAGCAACCCCCAGTCGCGAGCACCCTGACAGGCCTATGGGAGCGTGAAGCCTCACAAGTCCCGAGCGATCAGCTCTTTCATGAGCTCGTTGGTGCCGCCGTAGATGCGCTGCGCCCGCGCGTCCACGAGGGTGCGGCCGATCTGGATCTCGGTCTTGAGCTCGCGCCCTTGGCGCCGGCGACGTTACCCCTGTCTAGTCGCGACCGGCCGCGATGATCGCCTGCGCCAGGTCGGCCGGGCGCGTGAACCAGGCCTCGTGGCTGCCGGGCGCCTCGACATAGCGGAACAGGCCCAGCCGCTCCGACAGCCGGGGGTGCCAGGGCAGGCTGCCGGGCAACGCCACGTCCAGCACGCAGTTCACATACGACTTGCCGACCGCCAGCGCGGCCAGGGGCTGGGTGATGGCCGAGGGCTCGGTGAAGGTGCGGTAAGGGTGGGGGTTGAGTTTGGCGTAGGCGGCTTTGGCCAGCGCGAGGTCGGCGTCGTTGATGAAGGCCTCGCGCCAGATCTCGAACGGCAGCATCACCGCCTGCCCGTTCGCGGCAGCGATCTGGTCGAACAGGGCCTTGTAGTGCGGCGGCACCATGTCGTTGAGGCACTCGCCCGGCTGCGGCACGAAAGCGTTCACATACACCAGGCGCGCCAGGCGCGGCAGCAGCCGCTCGGCCGCGCCGGATATGACCATGCCGCCGTAGCTGTGGCCGACCAGGCGCACCTCTTTCAGGTCGCGGCTTTCGATGTCGCTCACCAGCGAGGCCACCGCCTCCGCCAGGCCCACGGCGGCGCGGTCGTCGCCCGGCCGGTTGCCGGCCAGCGTGGGGCAGTGCACGGTGTGGCCGGCCGCGCGCAGGTGCTCGGCGGTGGCTTCGATTTCAGCGCCGGTGTGCCAGGCGCCGTGGACAAGGACGTAGGTGTCGGACATGGGGGTCTCCTGTTGAAAGTGCAGCGCACTGTAGGCCGCGCCCGCGGCGGTGGATGGCCGCTGCCCGCCAGGCCCATGGCCGCTGACGGCCCGCGAAGGCCTCAGCGCTGGCGGCGCAGGGAGCCCGGCGTGTGCCCCGTGGCGTGGCGGAACGCGCGCACGAAATGCGAGGGGTCGAGCAGGCCCACGCGGCGGCCGATTTCGGCGACCGTGAGGCGGTCGAAGCGCGGATCGGCCAGCAGGCGGCGCGCGCTGTCCATGCGGCAGGCCATGAGTTGCTGGGCGAACGTGTGCCGGTGCGCGGCCAGCGCGCGGTGCAGGCTGCGCTCGCCGATGCCCAGGCCGGCGGCCACGGCGGCGGCGGTGAGCCCGGGCTCGGCGTGGCGCTCGCGCACCGCGTCGGCGATGCGCGCGGCCAGGCCGGGGCGGGCCGGCGGCGCCTCGGTGCCGGCGGCCAGTGCCAGCAACGCACCGAGCTGATCCGCCAGCAGGGCCGGTGGCAGCGGTGGCGCCAGCGCCAGCTCGGGCTGCAGCTGGCGCGCGAAGGCCGAGAGCGCGGCGCCGAAGCCGCTTCGGCCATCCAGCGCGCGCCCGCAGGCGGCCGCCGGGTCGGGCAGCCAGCGCTCGACCCAGTCCGAGGGCAGTTGCAGCGAGATGGTGTCGCAACGGGTGTCGAAGTGGAATTCGTACCGGCGGCGCGAATCGACCAGCAGGCAGTCGCCCGGCGCCAGCCGCGTGCCGCGCGCCTCCTGGGCGCCGGCCCAGGGCTCATCGGTCTTGCAGAGCAGGTAGAAGTAGTTCGGCCCGCCGCGCGACAGGTGCCGGGGCGTGCGGTAGACGTCCTGCGCGCTGCCCTCGACGCGGTTGAGCTGCAGGTCGCCCAGCGCAGCCGAGGTCAGCGCGGCCTCGAAGCGCTGCGGCGCGCGGCTGCGCACGTCCATCGCCAGAAAGCCTTCGCAGACCGCGTCCACCCAGTAATCCAGGGACCGCCCGTGGGAAGCGGCCTCGGTGCTCCAGCGGCGCAGCGGGGTGTTCATGGCGCCAAGCATGGCACGCCCGCGCCCCGGCCGGCAAGCCCGGAAAACCCGCCTTCGAGGGCCTTACAGGTCGCGGGCGATCAGCTCTTTCATGATCTCGTTGGTGCCGCCGTAGATGCGCTGCGCCCGCGCGTCCACGTAGGCGCGAGCGATCGGGTACTCGGCCATGAAGCCGTAGCCGCCGTGCAGCTGCACGCAGGCGTCCACCACCTTGCCCTGCAGGTCGGTCGTCCAGTACTTGGCCATGGAGGCGGCCTGCGCGTCCAGCGTGCCGCGCAGCAGCAGCGCCAGGCAGTGGTCGACGAAGGTGCGGCCGATCTGGATCTCGGTCTTGAGCTCGGCCAGCACGAAGCGCGTGTGCTGGAAATCGGCCACCGCCTGCCCGAAGGCCTTGCGCTCGCGCACGTAGTCCAGCGTCCAGCGGTAGGCCGCTTCGGCGGCGGCGATCGCCGAGATCGCGATCTGCAGCCGCTCCCAGGGCAGCTCGCGCATGAGGTAGACGAAGCCCTGGTTCTCCTCGCCCAGCAGGGCGTCGGCCGGCACGCGCACATTCTCGAAGAACAGCTCGCCCGTGTCCTGCGACTTCAGGCCCATCTTCTTCAGCGGCTGGCCCTTGCGCACGCCGGGCAAGCTGGTGTCCACCGCCAGCAGGCTCACGCCCTTGGCGCCGGCGGCCGGGTCGGTCTTGGCGACCACGATCACCAGGTCGCACACGGTGGCGTTGGAGATGAAGGTCTTGGAGCCGTTGAGCACGAACCCATCGCCCTCGCGCACCGCCGCCGTGCGCACGGCCTTCACGTCCGAGCCCGCGCCGGGTTCGGTCATGGCGAGCGCACCGATCACCTCGCCCGTCACCATGCGCGGCAGCCAGCGCTGCTGAAGGTGTTCGCCCGCGAAGTACAGCAGGTAGTTGGTGACGATCTCCGAGTGCATGGTGAGCGAGAGGCCGAAGTTGCTGTACGGCGCGGCCTCCTCCAGCAGCACGGCGGAGTACAGCAGGTCCGCGCCCGGCCCACCGAGCGACTCGGGCACGGTGGGACACAGCAGGCCGGCCGCGCCGGCCGCCTCGAAGAAGCCGTGCTCGAAGCCGCCGCGCGCTTCCCAGTGTTCGATCTTCGGCGCCACCTCGGCCTGCAGGAAACGGCGCACCGTCTCGCGGAAAAGTTCGTGTTCGGGTTGGAAGATCTCGCGTTGCATCATGGGAGTAAGAACTTTCTCAGGCCAGCCAGCCCGCGCGCCGGGCGACCTGCACGGCCTCCATGCGGTTGCGGGTGTCGAGTTTCACGTTGATGTTGCGCAGGTGGGTGCGGATGGTGGTTTCGGCCACGAACATGCGCTCGCCTATCTGGTCGTTGGACAAGCCTTCGGCCACCAGGCGCAGCACCTGCAGTTCTTTTTTCGTCAGCGCGTCGATGGCGCTGGCCGAGGGCGTCGCCGCGCCGGCCACGGCGGGCGGCGGCAGCGGCGCCACGGGCGCGCGCAGCAGGCGGTCCAGGAAGGCGATGGGCGCGCCGCCGTCCGCGTCGAGCAGGTCGGTCGGCCCGCTGCGCAGTTCCTGCAGCATCACCAGCAGCAGCGGCCCTTCCACCAGGAAGGCGCGCACATAGCCCTCGGCGGCACCGAAGCACACGGCCTTGGCCAGCACGCGCATGGCGCGGTTGCGCTCGCCCAGCTTGTACTGCGCCTGGGCCAGCACCAGGCGCAGCGTCATGGCGCGGCGCTCGCGCTGGGCGCGTTCGGCCGCGTCCACCTCGGCGCGCAGCTCGGCCACCACCTCGGCCGCGTGCCCGGCTTGCACGGCCCAGCGCGCGTGCGCCAGCGCCAGCGTCTCGACCTCGTTGGCGCGCAAGGACGAGCGGCTCACGCGCGCCCACAGCGCCTTGTCGCCGCAGTGGTCGATCTCGGCGCGCGCGCGGCCCAGCCGACCTTCGGTCACCAGCATGCGCACGCGCTCCAGCCGCGCGCCGGCCACCACGCGCGGCAGGCCGTCGCGGTGGCCCAGGTGCTCCAGCTCGGCCAGCAACTGCAGCGCGTGGTCGGCATCGCCCTGGTCCTGCGCGATGCGCGCCATCACCACGTGGGCCAGGATCAGCTGGTCCGGAATGCCCACATGGCGGATCAGGGGGATGTAGACCGCCAGCAGGCGCTCGGCCTGGTCGAGCTGGTCGGCCTCGAACAGGGCCTCGGCCAGCAGCACGCCGGCCATGGCGTTGCCATTGGTGGTGCGCCCGGCGTCGTGCGTGCCGGCGTTGACGGCCAGCCGCAGGCGCGCGAGCGCCTTGCGCAGCCGGCCCTGCGTGAGGTCCACCGCCGCCTCGGCGGCTTCGGAGAGCGTGAAGTTGAAGCTGCTGCGGTGCTCGGGCTGGCGGCTGCGCGCGGCGTCGGCGTAGCGCAGCGCCTCGTGGTAGCGGCCCGCGATCATCGCCAGGTTGGCCAGGATGATCTCCAGGAAACCGCGCACGAAGCTCACGTGGCTGGGCAGCGCGCCCAGCAGGGCCGAGGCCAGTTCGGTCGCCTCGTCGGTGCGGTCGGTCAGCACCATGAAGAGCGGTTTCATCGCGAGCCGGTGCGCCCTCACCTCCTCGTCCGGGTCGGCGCGGCGCTCCAGGCGCTCCAGCAGGGGCGCGGCCGCCAGCGGGCCGCGCGCGAAACACACGGCCCAGGCGTGCACCACCTGCAGCATGGGGTGTTCGTCGAGCAGGCCGCGCTCCAGCAGCGGGTCCAGCCAGCGCGAGAGCAGGCGCATGCGGCCCTGGTCCAGCAGGGCTTGCGCGTGCTGGTTCAGCAGCGGCAGCGCGGTGCGCACGTCGCCGGCGGCCAGCGCGTGTTCGATGGCGGGCACCGGCCGGCCCTGGCCCAGGAACCAGCGCGCGGCCGCGCGGTGCAGGCCGGGCACCTCGTCCGGGTACTGGCGCAGCAGCTGCGCGCGCAGGAACTCGGCGAACATGCCGTGGTAGCGGTAGCCGCTGCCCTCGGGCTGCAGCGGAATCAGGAACAGGTGCGACTGCTCCAGCGAGCGCAGCATGGCGGCGCTGTCCTCGCGCCCGCAGATCAGGTTGCACAGCGAGGCGTTGAGCACGGCGAGCACGCTGGAGCGCAGCAGGAAACCGCGCACGTCCTCGGTCTGGCGCGCCAGCACGTCTTCCACCAGGTAGTCCACCACGGCGGCGTTGGAGCCGGTGAAGCCGGCGATGAATTGGCCCGGGTGGTCCCGGTGTTCGAGCGAGACCGAGGCCAGCCACAGCGCCGCCGCCCAGCCCTCGGTGCTGCGGTGCAGGCGCACGATGTCTTCGCTCTCCAGCACCAGGCCGCGCCGCTCGCGCAGAAAACCCTCGGTCTCGCTGACCGAGAAGCGCAGCTGCGCCGGGTCGATCTCCAGCAGGCGGCCGCGCGCGCGCAACCGCCCCAGGCTCAGCTCGGGCGCGCCGCGCGAGCCGACGATGAGCTGGGCGCCGCGCGGCAGCTGGTCGATGAGTTCGTTCACCAGGCCCAGCGCCACCGGGTTCTGCAAGGCCTCGAAGTCGTCGAGGAAGAGCGCGAACGGCGCGGGGTGCGCCGCCACGTGGTCGATCACCGAGAAGGCCAGTTCCTCCAGGTTGCCCACGGGCGCGCCGCGCGCGCGCGCCAGGCCGGGCACCAGCGGTTCGAGCGCGGCGGCCAGCACGGTGAGGAAGCGGCCCACGTCGTTGTCCGCCCGGTCCAGCGTGAGCCAGGCGGTGGGCAGGCCGGCTTCCTCGAAGCGGTGGCGCACCTGCAGCATCACCGTGGTCTTGCCGAAACCCGCCGGGGCTCGCAGCAGCACCAGCCGCGCCGAGCCGGCGTTGAAGATCTTCTCGCCGACCTCGGCGCGCACGATCTCGAAAGCCGTGGGCAGCGGCGGGTTGAGCTTGGCCGCCAGCGGCGAGCCGCGCGCGGCCTCGTCCACGGCCTCGGTCGCCGTGCTCACCAGTCTCAGTCGCGCGCCTTCGGTTGCCATGTCATCCCGCCTTCGTGTACATCGTAACGACGCAGGCGCCGCCGAGCCCGAGGTTGTGTTGAAGCGCGACCTTGGCGCCGTCCACCTGGCGCGCGCCGGCCTGCCCACGCAGCTGCCACACCAGCTCGGCGCACTGCGCCAGCCCGGTCGCGCCCAGCGGATGCCCCTTGGACAGCAGGCCGCCCGAGGGGTTGGTGACCACACGGCCACCGTAGGTGTTGTCGCCGTCCAGGATGAAGCGCTCGGCCCCGCCCTCTTCCACCAGGCCCAGGGCCTCGTAGGTGATGAGCTCGTTGCTGGTGAAGCAGTCGTGCAGCTCGACCACCGGCACGTCGCCCGGGCCGATGCCGGATTGTTCGTACACACGCTGGGCCGCGCGGCGCGTCATGTCGAAGCCGACCAGCTTGCGCATGTCGTTCTCGTCGAAGCTGCTGTTGCCGTCCGTCACCAGCGCCTGACCGGCGATGCGCACCTGGCGGCTGAGCCCGTGCTTTTTCGCGAAGGCCTCGGAGCACAGCACCGCCGCCGCGCCGCCGCAGCTCGGCGGGCAGCATTGCAGCCGGGTCAGGGGATCGAACACCGAGGGCGAGGCCAGCACCTCCTCCAGCGTGAGCGGCTCGCGGAAGATGGCGTTGGGGTTGTTCGCCGCGTGCCGGCGCGCCTTCACCGCGATGCGCGCGAAGGTGTCGGCCCGCGTGCCGTAGAGCTGCATGTGCATGCGGCCCGCGCCGCCGAAGAGCTGCGCGGCGATGGGCGCGGCCTCGTCGCGGCCCTGGGTGTCGGCCATCACGTCGAGCAGGCGCTGCGAGGGATCGGGCCGGTCGGTGAAGTGCGCCGCGATGGCGCCGCGCTGCATCTGCTCGAAGCCCACCACCAGCACGCACTCGGCCTCGCCGCTGGCGATGGCCTGGCGGCCGAGCCAGAGCGCGGTGGAGCCGGTGGCGCAGTTGTTGTTGACGTTGACGACGGGGATGCCGGTCAGGCCCACGTGGTAGGCCGCCGCCTGGCCGCAACAGGAGTCGCCGTAGACGAAGCCGGCGCAGAGCTGGTCGACCGACTGGTAGTCCACCCCCGCGTCGGCCAGCGCGGCCTTGATGGCCGCCGCGCCCAGCAGCGGGTAGGGGTCGCCGGCGCCGGGCTTGGTGAAGGGCACCATGCCCACGCCAGCCACGAACACTTTCCGGCTCATGGCGTTCACTTCATCTGCGCGTAGTCGTACACCACCTTCCAGCGCCCGTCCTGGATCTGCGAGAGGCGCGAGGCGTCCGACGCCAGGTGCTTGGTGGGCGAGAACGACATCGGCGGGTTGCCGAACAGGTCGCCCGGGATGTTGCCCAGGCTGTCCATCGCCTTGACGAACGACTCGGTCGTGAGCGCCGGGCCGGCCTTCTGCGCCGCGCGGGCGAACAGGTCGATCATGGTGTAGCCATAGGTCGAGAAAGTCGTGGGCGCTTCGTTGAAACGCGTCTGGTATTTGTTGGCCCAGAAGCGCAGCGGCTGCGAGGCGTCGTCCAGGTAGGGGTGCTGCGCGGTGGTGGCGGCGTAGAAGCCGTCCATGCCCTTGCCGCCCAGGCGCGGGATCAGGTCGGTGTAGGCGGAGGACGTGGCGACGAAGACCGGGTTGAACTGCAGCTTGCGCGCCTCGGCGATGGTGCCCACCGATTCGCGGATCAGCGTGCCCATGACGATGAAGTCACAACCCGCGGCCTTGAGCCGCGCCACCTGCGAGGAAAAGTCGGTCGCGCCGCGCTTGAAGCTGGCTTTCTCTTCCAGCCTGGCGTTGACCTTCTGCAGGCCGGCCTCGGCCCCCTTGAGCACCTCGGCGCCGAAGTCGTCGTCCTGGTAGATGGCGCAGGCCTTCTTCGCGCCCTTCTCCCGGTACAGCTTGGGCACCACGACGGCCATCTGGTCGAAGTAGGAGGCGATCAGCGCGTACTTGTACTTGTGCAGGGGCTCGTACATGTCGCGCGAGAGCGAGAGCGGGAACAGGCTGAGCACGTGCTTGGAGAACATGATGGGCATGGCCGCGTTGGCGTGCGCGGTGCCGAAGGTGCTCACGATCGCGAACACCTTGTCCTGGTTGACCAGCTTCTGCGCGGCCAGCACGGTGCGCTTGGGGTCGTAGCCGGCGTCTTCCACCAGCAGGGTGATCTTGCGGCCGTGCACCCCGCCCTGCTCGTTGATCTCGGCCACGCGCAGCTGCATGCCGTTGCGGATGTCCTTGCCGTAGCCGGCGAGCGGCCCCGAGAGATCGGGGATGGTGGCGATGCGGATCTCGTCCTTGCTCACGCCCAGCGACTGGGCCGAGGCCGTGCCGCAGAGCGCCAGCAGCGCGGCGGCCAGGAGGGAAAACGTCTTCATGAAGCGGTCCTTTCAGGTGGGGTGGGGTCAGCGGTACATGGCCTCGATCTGCTCGGCGTACTTGGTCTGCACCAGCTTGCGCTTGAGCTTCATCGTGGGGGTGAGCTCTTCGTCCTCCGCGCCCAGGCGGGTTTCGAGCAGGAAGAACTTCTTGATCTGTTCGACGCGGGCGAACTTGGCGTTGACCTTGTCGATCTCGCCGCGGATCAGCGCCTGCACCTCGGGCGAGCGCGCCAGGCTGGCGTAGTTGCTGAAGGGCACGTCGTGGTCCTGCGCGAACTTCTCGACGTTCTCCTGTTCGATCATCACGATGGCCGTGAGGTAGGCGCGCCGGTCGCCGATGACGACGGCGTCGGTCACGTAGGGGGAGAACTTGAGCTCGTTCTCCCACTCGCTGGGCGTGATGTTCTTGCCGCCGGCGGTGATGATGATGTCCTTCATGCGGTCGGTGATGCGGAAGTAGCCGCCCTCGTCGGCCACGCCCACGTCGCCGGTGCGCAGCCAGCCGTCGGCGTCGATCGCCTCGGCGGTCTTCTCGGGCTGGTTCAGGTAGCCCATGAACACGTTGGCGCCGCGCACCAGCAACTCGCCGGTCTGCGGGTCCACGCGCACCTCGTTGCAGGGCGCGGCGCGGCCGATGCTGCCCGGGCGCATGGCCTGCGCCGGCATGATGGTGGAAATGCCGCCCGACTCGGTCTGGCCCCAGGCCTCCAGCATGGGCACGCCCAGCGCGAGGTACCAGCGGATCAGGTCGGGCGAGATCGGCGCCGCGCCGGTGATGAGGAAGCGGCAGCGGTGGATGCCGATGAAGCGCCGCACGTGGTCCAGCGAGGCCAGGCCCGCGAGCCGGTACTTCAGCCGCAGCCAGGGCCCCACCGGCCGACCCGCCAGCACGGCGGCAGAGACCTCGTGGCCGACGCCGATGCCCCAGGCGTACAGGGCCTGCTGCACCCTGCCCGCTTCCTGCACCGAGATGGTCACGGCCGAATAGAACTTCTCCCACAGCCGGGGCACGCCGCCGAACACGGTGGGCGCGATCTCGCGCACGTTCTCGGGCACGGTGTCGGGGTTCTCCACGAAGTTCATGCGCGTCCCGCTGTAGAACGAAGCGTAGAGCCCGATCACGCGCTCGGCCACGTGGCACAGCGGCAGGAAGCACATGCGCTCGTCGTTCTCGTCCTGCGGCTGGATGCCGTCGAGCCCGCGCACGGTGGCCAGCAGGCTGGCGTGCGAATGCATGGCGCCCTTGGGCCGCCCGGTGGTGCCCGAGGTGTAGATCAGGATCGCGAGGTCGCCGGGCTGGCGCGCGCCGGCCCGCTGCGCCAGGGTGTCGGACTGGGCCGCGCCGCGCCGCCGAAGTTCGTCCAGCGTGATCACACCCGGGTCGCTGAAATGCTCCAGCCCCTTGGGGTCGATGACCACGATCCAGGCCAGGCGCGGCAGGTGGGCGCGCGCCTCCAGCGCCTTGTCCAGCTGTTCCTCGTCTTCCACGAACAGCACGCTGGTGGACGAGTCTTCGCACAGGTAACGCACCTGGCCGGCCGCGTCGGTCGGGTAGATGCCGTTGGACACGCCGCCCGCGCTGAGCACGGCGAGGTCGCACCAGACCCATTCCACCCGCGTGTTGGAGAGGATGGACGCGGTGTCGCCCGGGCGCAGGCCCAGGTCCACCAGGCCCAGGGCGATCTCGCGCACGGTGTCGCCCACCTCGCGCCAGGTCCACTCGCGCCAGATGCCCAGCGTCTTCTGCCGCATGAGCACGCGATCGGCGCGGCGCGCCACGCCGGCCCAGAACATGGCGGGGATGGTCTCGCCGGGCAGCGGCTCGCGCTGGCGCGGCCGCAGGGATTCGAGGTTCCAGAGTTGTGCCATGGGGTTACCGCCAGTTCTTCTTTTTCTTCCAGCGCCGCTCGCCGCGCGCGCCGGTTTCCTTCATGCCGAGGTAGAACTCCTTGATGTCGTCCTTCTCGCGCAGGTTCTCGCAGCTGTCGTCCATCACGATGCGGCCGTTCTCCAGCACGAAGCCGTGGTCGGCCACGTTGAGGGCCATGTTGGCGTTCTGCTCCACCAGCAGGATGGTGGTGCCGCGCTCGCGGTTGATGCGCACCACGATCTCGAAGATGTCCTTGGTCAGCTTCGGGGAGAGGCCCAGGCTGGGTTCATCGAGCAGGATGAGCTTGGGGCCTGCGAGGATGGCGCGCGCGATCGCCAGCATCTGCTGCTGGCCGCCGGAAAGCAGGCCGGCGTCCTGCGCGGCGCGGTCCTTGAGGATCGGGAAGTAGCCGAACACGGTCTCCATGTCGCGCGCGATGCCGTCGCGGTCGCTGCGGGTGTAGGCGCCCATCAGCAGGTTGTCGCGCACCGAGAGCAGCGGGAACACCTCGCGCCCTTCGGGCACGTGCACCAGGCCGCGGCGCACCACGTGCGTGGGGTCGGCGGCGGTGATGTCCTCGCCCTCGAAGCGGATGCTGCCCTTGCGCGGATCGAGGATGCCGCTGATGGTCTTGAGAATGGTGGTCTTGCCCGCGCCGTTGGAGCCCAGCACGGTGACGATGCGCCCCGCGTGCACGCTCAGGCTCACGCCGCGCACCGCCTTCACCGGGCCGTAGGCGCTTTCCACGTTGTTCAGGGTGAGAACGGGTTCGCTCATGCTGACACCTCCGCCGGCCGGCGCAGCGAGGCCACGTCGTCCACGCTGCCCAGGTAGGCCTCCACCACCGCCGGGTGCGACTGCACCTCGGCCGGCGCGCCCAGCGCGATCACCTCGCCCTGGTTCATCGCGAGCACCCGGTCGGACACGCGCGAGACCAGGCCCATGTCGTGCTCGACCATCAGCACCGTGATGCCCAGGTCGCGCACGATGTCCTGGATCCAGAACGCCATGTCACCGGTCTCCTCGCTGTTCAGGCCGGACGAGGGTTCGTCGAGCAGCAGCAATTTCGGCGACATGCACAGCGCGCGCGCCAGCTCGACCACCTTGCGCACGCCGTAGGGCAGGCCCGCCACCAGCGAGTCCCGGTGGTGCTGCAGGTCCAGCATCTCGATCACTTCTTCCACCTTGGCCCGGGTCTCGCGCTCGGCCGCGCGCACGCCGGGGCCGAACAGCGCTTCGCGCCAGACCGAGGTGCGGCGGCGGATGTGGCGGCCGATCAGCAGGTTCTGCAGCACCGTGGCGTGCTCGAACAGCTCGATGTTCTGGAAGGTGCGCGCGATGCCCAGCAAGGCCACCTCGTGCGGCGGCACCGCATTCAGCGCCTGGCCGTCGAAGGCCAGCGTGCCCGAGGTGGGGGTGTAGATGCGGCTGATCAGGTTGAACACCGTGGTCTTGCCGGCACCGTTGGGGCCGATCAGCGTGAAGACCTCGCCGCGCTTCACATCGAAGCTCACGTTGTTCACCGCCAGCACGCCGCCGAAGCGCACGCTCAGATTGCGGGCCGACAGCAGGAACTCGTTGTCGCTCATTTCAGCCGCTCCGATTTCTGGAAGCTCTTCTGGCGCTTGAACATGCCGCGCCGGTAGAACGGATACAGCTCCAGCCAGGTGCGGATCTTCAGCCAGCGGCCGTGGATGCCCATGGGCTCGAACATCACGAAGGCGATCAGCACCAGGCCGTAGACCACGGCCTGCAGGCCGGTGGCCTGGCCGATGGCGGGCGGCAGCAGGTCCTTGAACAGCGCGATCACCTGCGGCGCGCCGATCAGGAAGATGGCGCCGAAGAAGGCCCCGTGCATCGAACCCAGGCCGCCGATGACCACCATGAGCAGCAGGTCGATGGACTGCACGAGGTTGAACTGGTCGGGCGAGATGAAGGTCATCTTGTGCGCGTACAGCGCGCCGCCCAGGCCGGCGAGCGCGGCCGAGATGGCGAAGGAGAGCGACTTGTAGCGCGCCAGGTGGATGCCCATGCTCTGCGCCGAGACCTCGGAGTCGCGGATGGCGACGAAGGCGCGGCCGGTGGGCGCGCGCAGCAGGTTGAGCACGGCCAGCGTGCTGAGCACCATGCAGACCAGACAGACGAAGTAGAAGGCGCGGTCCGAGTCGAAAGTCCAGCCGAACAGGGCCATGGGCTTGACGCTCTGGCCCGCGCTGCCGCCGGTGACCGACTCCCAGCGCGCCAGCACCTCTTCGACGATGAAGCCGAAGGACAGCGTGGCGATGCCGAGGTACATGCCTTTGACGCGCAGCGCCGGCAGGCCGACGATCACGCCCACCGCCGCCGACAGGCCCATGGCGCAGGCCAGCGAGACCGGGAAGGGCCAGCCGCGCGCGGCCAGCCAGGCTTCGGTGTAGGCCCCCACGCCCATGAAGGCGGCGTGGCCGATGGAGAACTGCCCGGTGAAGCCGGCCAGCAGCATGAGGCCGACGGCGACGATGGCGTAGATGAAGACGAAGGTGAGCTGCGCGAGCCAGTAGTCGGGCAGCAGCCAGGGCGCGGCCAGCAGGGCCACGAACAGCAGGCCGTACCAGAAGCGCTGGCCTTCGTGGCGAACCAGGTCGATGTCCTGGTTGTAGGAGGTCTTGAAGATGAAACGCATGGGGCCGGCCTCAGACTTTTTTTCTGGCGCGTTCGCCGAACAGGCCGGTGGGGCGCACGGCGAGCATGATCAGCACGACCACGTAGGGCATCACGTCCTTGAAGCCTTCGGGCAGGAAGAAGCCCGAGAGCGCTTCCACCACGCCGATGACGAGGCCGCCGACGATGGCGCCGGGCAGGCTGCTGAAGCCGCCGATGATGGCGGCGGGAAAGGCTTTCAGTCCGATGAAGCCCATGTTGACGTGCACGAAGGTGATGGGCGCGAGCAGGATGCCGGCGACGGTGGCGACGGCGGCGGCGAGGGCCCAGACGAGGCCGTTGAGTTTCTGCACCGGAATGCCCATGTAGTAGGCGGCGAGCTGGTTCTGCGAGGAGGCCTGCATGGCGATGCCGACGCGGGTGAAGCGGAACAGGAGCCAGAGGCCGGCGCAGAGGGCGGCGGTGGCGGCGATGATGAGGATCTGTTCGCCGGCGAGCACGAGGCCGGCGAGTTCGACGGCTTCGCCTTTGTAGGGGGCGGCTAGGGTGTGGGTGTCGGTGCCGATGCCGGGGATCATGGTGACGCCGCCGCGGGCGACGTAGCCGACGCCGATGGTGAGCATGACGATGGAGAAGGCGGGTTGGCCGAGCACGGGGCGGATGACGGCGCGTTCGAGGCCTAGGCCGACGAGGGCCATCGCGCTCACTGCTGTTATGGCGGCGAGCCAGAAGGGCATGCCGAGGGGGCCCATGCACGCGAGGCAGATGAAGGCGCCGAGCATCATGAGTTCGCCTTGGGCGAAGTTGACGGTTTCGGTGGCTTTGTAGATGAGGACGAAGCCGAGGGCGATGAGGCCGTAGACGCAGCCTAGCGCGATGCCTGCCACGAGGATTTGAAGGATGAGCAACTGGGTCTCCGTCGGCGGCCCTGCTGTGCTTTTTTTGTCTTTGCACGCGGGCATCGTTGTGGGCCCGCTCTTGTGCTGTGCGGGAGTTGCAGGGATCGTAGGAAACGCAGGGCTTCGGAATATCGTCCTATCCGACGAATCCGTTTTTTGGTGCTCGGTGGTTGCTGGGTTGGACCTCGCGCTGACGGCTGGCGTGGTCCGCGTTCTCCGGCGCTGCTCGCGGGCGTCTGCACGGGTCCGCCTTCACCTCTTCGTCAACACCACCCCCTCACTCACCCTCCGTGGCAACCGCGAATGGGCGCCTGCGCCCGCGAACCCCACCATCCGTCGAGAGGGAAGGAATGGCATGCCATTCAAATGAAACTTGAATTCAACCACTTGAATTGCCCTGCGCCACCACCATGCCACTGGGTCGATGGTGCGGGTGGCCGGGCGCAGGCGCCCATTCGCGGTTGCCACAGAGTGGGCGCGCCCGCCCCGTGTTGACGCGGGGGTATGAGCGCGCCCGGGCAGCCGCCCGCGAGCAGCGCCGGAGAACGGTCACCCGCACCAGCGGCCCCGAGCAAACCCAGGCGAGCAACCCAGGCGAGAAAAATTACTCGACAGCCTTGTAGGTAGAAGCCGCCGGATCAGCCTTCAGCAGAAAGAGCTTGGGCGCCGCCAGGTGGTTGGTGGCAGTGAAACCGATGGGCGTCATCGCCCCGGTATCCAGGTTGTTCACCTTCGCCAACTCGGCATTCGTGCAATCCCAGGTCAGCGCCTTGCCACAACGCCCCATCGCATCGAACAAAGCCCGCGTGGCCGAATAGCCGGTGTAGGTGTAGCGATTCACCCGCCCCATCTCCTCCGGGCTCAGGTGCTTGCTGATCCTGTCGGTGAAGGCCTTGCCCTGCGGCGAACTCTCCAGGTACACATAGTCCACCGTGTACACATTTTCCGCCGCGGCACCCATCAACTTCGCACTCGCCGGCACACGCGACACATACGTCACCCCCACCGGAATCTTGTGGTTGATGCGCTCCAGCTCCTTCACCATGGTCACGTTCTCGCCCAGCACACCACCGGCCAGCAGGATCTCGGCACCGGACTGCTTGACCTTCAGGATCTCCGACGAAAAATCGGTCTGGCCCTTCTTGTAGATCTGGGTCGACACCACCTGCAGCTTCTTCGCCTTGGTCGCGCGCTCGAAACCGTCGCGCACGTTCTCGCCGTAATCGTCGTCCTGCGAGATCAGGGCCCACTTCTTGCCCGGGTACCGGTCGGCCATGCGCGCGGCCAGCTCTTCCACCGCGTTGGACATGTCGTAACCGACGGCGAACACGTTCTTGATCGTCGGCTTGTACAGGCCTTCGTAGGTGGTGATGGGCGCCATCGCCGGCAGGCCGGCCTGCTGGATCAGCGGCATCGCGGCCTGGGCCTGCGCCGTGCCGGAGACCGAGGTCAGCGCGAACACCTTGTCGCTGTTGATCAGCTTGCGCACGCCCTGGATGGTGCGCGAAGGCACGTAGCCGTCGTCCTCGGAGATCAGGCGCAGCTTGCGGCCGTGGATGCCGCCGGCGGCGTTGGCTTCGGCGATCGCCGCCTTCACGCCCAGGTTGTGGGCCACACCCAGCAGCGCGGGCGGGCCGGTCAGGGGCAGGATGTCGCCGAGCACGATCTCGGTGTCGGTCACTCCCTGCTGCTGGGCCTGGGCGGTGGCGCAGGCGCCAGCGGTGAGCAGCGCGAGCGCCGCGAGTTGGGTGAGGCTGTGCTTTTTCATCATGGTGTTGTCTCCGGTGGTTGGGGTGAGAGGGTCAGGTCAGTAACGCAAGGGCCAGAACACCCAGGTGTGGCGGATGTCGTGCCAGATGCCGCGCAGGCCGCGTGGGTCGAAGCGCAGAAAACCGATGATGGCCAGGCCGTAGAGCACGCTCTTGACCTCGTGCGCGCTGGTGGTCATCACGTCCTGCAGGCGCCCGCCCAGCAGTTGCACCAGCGAGCTGAAGACCTCGGGCAGCGTCACGATGAAGACCGTGCCCAGCACCGCGCCGAGCACCGAGCCCAGGCCGCCGACGATGATGATGGCCAGCGCCTCGATGGACAGCAGGAAAGGAAACGCTTCGACGCTGACGATGCTCAGGTACATGCCCATGATGGCGCCGGCCACGCCGGTGAGCGCGGCACTGATCAGGAAGGCCAGCAGCTTGTAGCGCACCAGGTTGATGCCCATGGTGCGCGCGGCGATGTCGTTGTCGCGCAGCGCCACCAGCGCCCGGCCCAGCACCGAGCGGCGCAGGTTGAGCGTGACCAGCACGGCCAGCGTGCACATGAAGAGGCAGAACCAGTAGAAGGCGCGGTCGCTGGAGAGGTCGAAGCCGAACATCGTCGGCCGCATCACCATGATGCCCCGCCCTGCCCCGGTGAACTTGCCGCCGGCCAGGATGGCGGTGGCCACGATGTGGCTGAAGGCCAGCGTGGTGATGGCCAGGTACAGGCCGTGCAGGCGCAGCGAAGGCAGACCCACCAGCAACCCGAAGAAGGCCGGCACCACCGCCGCCGCCAGCAGCGCCAGCTCGGGCGGCAGGCCCAGGCGCGTGACGCCGATGGCGTACGAGTACGCCCCCAGCATCAGAAAGCCCACGTGGCCGAGCGAGATCAGGCCCGCGAACCCGGTGAGCACCGTCAGGCCCAGCACCCCGATCAGGGTGAACAGGATGATGGTCACGTGCGAGAGCGCGAAGTTGCCCAGCAGGAAGGGCGCCGCGATCAGCGCCACCATCAGGACCGCGACCCAGGCTTTCACCGCGGGCGAGTCCGTGAGGACGACCAGCCCGCTGTAGTGCTCCTTGAAATATCCGCTGCGCATCAGACTCTCTCGATTCGTTTTTCGCCAAACAGCCCGAAGGGCCGCACCATGAGCACCACGAGGATCAGCATGAAGCCCGCGATTTCCTTGAGGGAACTCGACAGGTAGCCACCCGTCATGTTCTCGAGCACGCCGATGATCAGACCGCTCACGCCCGAGCCCAGCACCGAGTCGAAGCCGCCCAGCACCGTGGCCGGGAAGGCCTTGAGGCCGAGCTCGTAGATCGTGGGCGTGAGGCCGTAGATCACCGCGAACAGCGCGCCGGCCAGGCCCGCCAGCGCCGATGCCGAAGCCCAGGCCACGGCCTGCACGCGCGCGGTGGACACGCCCATGAGGCGCGCCGTCTTCTCGTCGGCGGCCACGGCGCGCATCGCCACGCCGAAGCGGCTGTGGCCCAGGAAGTACCAGAAGCCCGCCACCGCCAGCACCAGGGCACCGAGCACGCCGAGCTGGCTCACGCGCAGGCCGATGCCGCCCAGGCTCACGAGGTCGTCCGCGCCCGCCACCTCGAACTTGTGCGGCGAGGCGCCCCAGACGATGGTGACGATGGAGCGCAGCACCACCGCCAGACCGACCGTGACCAGCACCACCGAGAGCACCGGCTCGCCCAGCATGGGCCGCATGATCAGGCGCTCGCACAGCAGGCCCAGCACCGCGCCGACCACGATGGCCAGCGCCACCGTGGCCAGGCTGCCGGTGCCCAGCATGGTCGCGAGCGACCAGGTGGTGTAGGCGCTGAGCATGCCCATCTCGCCCTGGGCGAAGTTGACGATGCCGGTGGCCTTGTAGATCACGGCGAAGCCCATGGCCACCAGGCCGTAGATCGCGCCGACCGCGAGGCCGGAGACCAGCAGTTCAATGAAGTAGTTCATGGCGCGCTCCCATAGATGATCTCGAGCTCGCGAGCGAACTTCTTGTTGATGAGGCCCCGGCGCACCTTCTGCGTCGCGGTGAGCTCGCCGTCGTCGTGGTCGAGCTCCTTTTCGAGCAGCACGAACCTGCGCACGTTCTCCACGCGGGCGAAGCGCGAGTTGACCTCGTCGATCACGCCCTGCACCAGCTCGATGACTTCGGGCAGCAGGGTGAGCGACTTGTAGGTCGTGTACTGCAGGTCGCGCTCGGCGGCCCAGCGGCCCACGGTGTCGAAGTCGATCTGCAGCAGGCCGCCGAGGAACTTCTTGCCCTCCCCCACCACGATGGCTTCGCGCACGTAAGGGCTGTCCTTGATCGCGTTCTCGATCTCCGAAGGCGCGATGTTCTTGCCGCCACTGGTGATGATGATGGCCTTCTTGCGGTCCACCACCGCGATCTCGCCCTCGCCGTGTTGCTCCACGATGTCGCCGGTGGCGATCCAGCCGTCGGCCGAGAGGATGTCGGCCGTGCCCTTGTCGTCGAACAGGTAGCCCTTGAACACGCCGGGCGAGCGCACGAAGACTTCCTTGTCGTCACCCAGCCGCCACTCCACGCCTTCCATGGCCGGGCCGCAGCTGCCCCGGATGAAGGGCCGCCCCGGCACTTGCACGAAGGCCAGGCCGCCGGCCTCGGTGAGGCCGTAGCCCTGCCCCACCGGCAGGCCGATGATGTCGAAGAACTTCAGCGTCTCGGGCGAGACCGAGGCGCCGCCGCACATGCGGGTGTGCGTGCGGTTCAGGCCCATGTGGCGCTGCATGTTGCGGAACAGCAGCAGGTACCAGAAGCCGAACTCGAGCCGGTCGCCCAGGCCCTGGAGGTGGCCGTGTTCGGCGCGCCGGTCCGACAGCGCGCGCCCGCGCTTCATGCCCACCCGGTAGAGCCAGCGCTGCGCGCGCCCGCTGTCCTTCATGCGGAATTCGAAGCCCTGCTGCAGCTTTTCCCAGATGCGCGGCACGCCCAGGAAGAAGGTCGGGCCGATCTCGCGGATGTTGGTGGCCACGGTGTCGACCGACTCCGCGAAGTTGATGCAGCCGCCCGAGATCAGGTGCTGCACCGTGGAGTAGGTGCGCTCGGCCACGTGGCACAGCGGCAGGTAGCAGACCGACTCGAAGGGCTTGTCCGCCATCTGGCGCGCCACCATGTAGGCGTAGGCGCCGTAGACGAAGTTGCGGTGCGTGAGCATCGCGCCCTTGGGCGGGCCGGTGGTGCCGGAGGTGTAGACCAGGATGTTGACGTCGTCGGGCACCAGGGCGTCGATCTGCCCGTCCAGCCGCTGCTCGGCCAGCGGGTCTTCGGCCACCAGCTGATCGCCGAGTTCGAGCAGGTGCGTGAACGCGTGCGGGCGGCCGGGCTCGTAGCGGCGCAGGCCCTTCATGTCGACGCAGAAGATGTGCCGCAGGTGCGGCAGGCCGGGGCCTTCGCGCATCGCGTCGAGCACCTTGTCGGTCTGCTCCTGGTCGCCCGTCACCGCCAGCTTGGCCTGGCAGTGGCCGGCGATGTACTGCACCTCGGCCCAGGGGTTGGTGGGGTAGATGCCGACCACCTGCACGCCGATCATCTGCGCGCCCAGGTCGGCGTAGAACCACTCGGGCACGTCCTCGGCCGCGATGATGATGCGGTCGCCGCGCTGCAGGCCGAGCTTGGTGAGGCCGTGCGCGACGCGGCGCGCGGCCTGGTAGTACTCGAGCCAGGTGCGGCCCTGCCAGATGCCGTGGATCTTCTCGCGCAGCGCCACCTGGGCGCCGCGCTCCTGCGCGCGCTGGCGCAGCAGGCCGGGCAGCGTGGTCTCGCCGCGAATGAGCTGGTTGTGGTCAAGCATGTGCCGCCTCCCCGCCCAGGTAGGCCTGCAGCACCGCCGGGTTCGCAGCCACCTCGGCCGGTGTGCCTTCGGCGATCAGCATGCCGAAGTCCAGCACGTAGACGCGGTCCGACAGGTCCATCACCACCTGCATGTCGTGTTCGATCATCAGCACCGCCACCCCGAATTCGTCCCGGATGTCGAGCGTGAAACGCGCGATGTCCTCTTTCTCCTCGCGGTTCATGCCCGCGACGATCTCGTCGAGCAGCAGCAGGCTGGGCTCGCAGGCCAGCGCCCGCCCGAGCTCCACGCGCTTCTGCTGGCCGTAGGCCAGTTGCGAGACCGGCTTGTCGCGCAGTTCCTCGATCTCCAGGAACTCGATGATTTCCTCGACCTTGCGCCGCGCCGCGATTTCCTCGCGGCGGGGCCGGCCCCAGAACATCAGCGACTCCAGCACCGTGTAGTTGAAGTGCACATGGCGGCCGGTGAGCAGGTTCTCCACCACCGTGCCGTGCTTGAACAGCGCCAGGTTCTGGAAGGTGCGGCCGATGCCGGCGCGCGCGTAGTCGGACGAGCGCAGGCGCGCCGTGTCCTGGCCCTGGAAGAACACCTGGCCGGCGCTGAGGTCGAGCACGCCGCTGATCAGGTTGAAGGTGGTGGTCTTGCCCGCGCCGTTGGGGCCGATCAGGCTGACGATCTCGCCCGGCATCACGCGCAGGCTCACGTTGTTGACCGCGGTGACACCGCCGAATTTTTTTGTCGCGCCGCGCACGTCGAGAATGGGATCGCTCATGACAGCCACCTCTTGCGGCGCTTGTAGTGTTTGACATCGCGCATGCTGGTGCGGCCCTGGGCCGCGCTCAGACCGAGGTAGAACTCGCGCACGTCGGCGTTGCGGCGCAGGGCCTCGCTGGTGCCGTCGAGCACCACGCGGCCGTTTTCCATGATGTAGGCGTAGTCGGCGATCGCCAGCGCGCGCGTGGCGTTCTGCTCCACCAGCAGGATGGTCAGGCCGTTCTGGTCGCGCAGGGTTTCGATGGCCGAGAAGATCTCGGAGACGATCAGCGGCGCCAGGCCCAGCGAGGGCTCGTCGAGCGCGAGCACCTTGGGCCGGCTCATGAGCGCGCGGCCGATCGCCACCATCTGCTGCTCGCCACCCGAGAGGTAGCCCGCGATCACACCGCGTTTTTCCAGCAGGCGCGGGAACAGGCGGAACACGTTCTCGCGCTCCTCGTCCAGCACCTGGCGGCTCTGCAGGTGCGCGCCGACCAGCAGGTTTTCTTCCACGGTGAGCGTGGCGAACAGGCGCCGGCCTTCGGGCACCTGCACCAGGCCCCGGCGCACGATCTCGGGCGCGGCGGCTTTTTCGATGTGCTGGCCGAAGAGCTGGATCGAGCCCTTCTCGATCTCGCCGTCCTCGGCATCGAGCACGGCCGAGATGGCCTTGAGCACGGTCGACTTGCCCGCGCCGTTGGAACCGAGCAGCGCCACGATCTGGCCGGCCTGCACTTCCAGCGAGACGTCGCGCACCGCCTCGATGGCGCCGCCATAGACGATCTGGATGTTGTGAACCGCCAGCACGGAGGCCTGGGCGGGCGCCGTCCCCGGGGGCGGGGCGGCGGCGGTGGATGGAAGCGACATGGGGCTGTGTGTGTCTCGAGGTCGTTGCGGTATCGGCGAAGGCGGTCGGGATTTGATAATTAGTCCGTCGCGTCGGTCTTTGATTGGGGCGATTATGGGGTGGTGACCTGTCGCGCGCCCTAGGACAAACCCTAGGCCGGCGCGGCGGTCGCCAGCAGCTCTTTCAGGGGAATGCCGGTGTCGGCCAGGGCCAGGGGATCGGCCTGCACGCCGGCCGCCACGGCCTTCTTGGCGAGCATGAAATCGGCCGGCCGGTTGACGGCGTCGACCGCGATCAGGCGGCCCTCGCGCAGGTAGAAAGCGCAGAAGCTGCGGTCCACGAAGGAGCCGCGCACCACGCACTGGTCGTGCCCGTCGGCCAGGCCGGTCATCTGCAGCTTCAGGTCGTACTGGTCGGACCAGAACCACGGCACCGCGTGGTTGGGCCGGGGCTTGCCGCACAGCCAGCCGGCGGCCGAGCGCGCCTGCTCCAGCGCGTTGGGCACCGACTCCAGGCGCACGCGCCGGCCGTAGAGCGCGCTGTCGTGCACCGTGCAGTCGCCGGCCGCGACGATGTGAGGATCGGAGGTGACCGAGTGCGCGTCCACCACGATGCCTCCCTCCACGCGCAGGCCCGCCGCTTCGGCCAATGCCGTGTCGGCCAACATGCCAATGCCCACGATCACCACGTCGGCCGGCAGGCGTTCGCCGTCGCCGCAGAGCACGGCGCTCACCGCGCCGGTGGCATCGCGCTCGATCGCGCGCACCGAGGCATTGGTGCGCAGGTCCACGCCGGCCTCGCGGTGCACCGATTCGTAGAAGCTGGAGAGCGTGGCGCCGGTCACCCGCGCGAGCACGCGCGGCTGCGATTCGAGCACCGTCACGCCCGCGCCGAGCTTGCGCGCCGAGGCCGCGACCTCCAGGCCCACATAACCCGCGCCGATGATGACCACGCGCGCGCCTTCGCGCACCGCCCCGGCGATCGCCAGCGCATCGGCCTGCGTGCGCAGGCTGAACAGGTTGGGCGGCGGCGCGCCCTCCAGGCCCGGCACCTCGAGCGCGCGCGCCCGGCCGCCGGTGCACAGCGCGAGCCTGCTGTAGGCCAGCGCGCTGCCGTCGGCCAGCAGCACCTGGTGCGCGGCGCGGTGAATGGCGCGCACCTTCGTGCCCAGCCGCAGCGTGATGGCCGCGGTGTCGAAGGCCGTGGCCTGGCGCAGCGCGAGCGAGGCCGCGTCGGCCGTGCCGCAGAGAAAGGCCTTGGAGAGCGGCGGCCGGTGGTACGGCAGGTGCGGCTCTTCGCCCAGCAGCACGATGGGGCCGGCCCAGCCCTGCTGGCGCGCGGCGAAGGCCAGTTCCACACCGGCGTGGCCCGCGCCGATGACGATCAATGTCTCTTCTGTGTGATCCATGCTTTCCCTATGGTGTGCCTGGGGCATTGGGCTTATAGTCCGTCTCGTCGGTCTAAATATAAAAGGGAACAGAGGAACATGCAACAGGTCACCACCCGGCCCAGGGGGCATTCCAGATGACGCGCGTGCGGGCCAACGACTACGAGCTCAAGAAGCAGGTCATCCTGGACAGCGCGGTCGCGCTGATCGCGCAGAAAGGCTTCGACCACGCGACCATGAGCGACGTGGCCGCCGCGTGCGGCGCCTCGAAATCGCACCTGTACCACTACTTCGCGAGCAAGGAAGACCTGCTCTACGCGATCGTGAAGGAGCACATCACCGGGCAGGTGGCCGAGCTCTCGGCCATCGCGCGCGAGCCGCGCCCGGCGGCGGAGCGCTTCCAGCGCTTCGTGGCCTCGTTCGTGCAGGAAGGGGCGAAGTCGCGCCACCACCACCTGGTGCTGATGAACGACATCAAGTTCCTGCCGCCGGTGCAGCGCGAGGACGTGCGCAAGCTGGAGCAGGAACTGATGCAGCTCATGGTGGGCCTGCTGCGCGAGATCAACCCCGCCCGCATGGCGCGCGCCGAGGTGAACTCGCCCTACGCCCTGCTGCTGTTCGGCATGGTGATCTGGACCTTCACCTGGTACGAGCGCGACGGCCCGATCACGCCCGCCGAGCTGGCCGAGCGCATCTCGGCCCTGTTCCTCGACGGCTTTCGCGGCGGCGGCGGCTGAGGCCGCCCGCTCACTCAGTTCACCGACTTGCTCTTGCCGCGCCAGAACGGCTCGCGCAGCACGTTCTTCATGATCTTGCCCGCGCCCGAGAGCGGCAGCGCGTCGCTGAAGTCCACCGAGCGCGGCACCTTGTAGCCCGCGATCAGGGTGCGGCAGTGGTCGATGATCTCCTTCGCGCTGGCGCTCTGCCCGTCCTTGAGCACCACCACCGCGTGCACCGACTCGCCCCACTCCGCGTTGGGGATGCCGATCACGGCGCAGTCGCGCACCGCGGGGTGCGCGTGCACCGCGTTCTCGACCTCGCGCGAGTAGATGTTCTCGCCGCCGCTGATGATCATGTCCTTCACGCGGTCGACGATGTAGACGAAACCGTCCTCGTCCATGTAGGCCGCGTCGCCGGTGTGCAGCCAGCCCTCGCGCAGCGCGGCGGCGGTGGCCTCGGGCTTGCGCCAGTAGCCGATCATGACCTGCGCGCCACGCACCGCGATCTCGCCGTGCGTGCCGCGCGGCACTTCGTGGCCCGCCTCGTCCACGATGCGCACGTCCACGCCATAGGCGGCGCGGCCGGCGGCCAGGCGCTTGCTGGGCATGCCGGGCTGGTCGAAGTGGTAGCGCCAGGGCAGGCTCACGGTGAGCGCGGCCGACTCCGTCATGCCATAGCCCTGGATGAACTCCCACGTGGGCAGCTTCTCCATGGCGGCGGCCAGCACCGGCACCGGCATGGGCGAGGCGCCGTACTCGCAGTAGCGCACGCTGGTGAGGTCGTAGCGGGCGAAGTCCGGGTGGTTGATCATCATGTTCACCATGGTCGGCACGAACAGGCAGTAGTTCACCTGGTGCGTCTGGATGGCCTCGAAGGCCAGCACGGCGTCGAACTTGGGCAGGCACACGTGGGTGCCGCCGGCCAGCGTGAGCGCGATGGCCGGCGAGCAGCCGGCCAGGTGGAACAGGCCTGCCGAGTGCATGTAGACCGTTTCCTCGCTGAAGTGCAGCGTGGCGATCCAGTTCACCGAGGCCGAGATGAAGTTCTTGTGCGAGAGCATCACGCCCTTGGGGTGGCCGGTGGTGCCGCCGGTGTAGTAGATGCCGCAGAGCTCGTCGTCCTTGCCGCATTCGTCGGCCATGGGCGGCGTGGTGGCGATCAGGGCTTCGTAGCCCTGCATGCCCTCGGGCGTGGCGCCCTCCCCCGCGTGGATCACGTGCGCCATCGCGTGGCCCGCGAGCAGCTGCGGCACCTGGGCCACGAAGGCGTCGTCCACGATCAAGGCCTGGCACTGCGCGTCGCCCAGGGTATAGATGTTCTCGGGCACGGCCCAGCGCGTGTTCAGCGGCACCAGCACCACGTTGGCCCAGGCGGCGGCGAAGAAGATCTCGATGTAGTTGTCGCTGTTGAGCGCGAGGATGCCGAGCCGGTCGCCGGGCCGCAGGCCCAGGGCGCGGAACGCGGCGGCGGCGCGCGGCACGCGCTCGCCCACCTGGGCCCAGCTGCGTTGGCGGCCCGCGAAAATCGTGGCGGTGTGGTGGCGCCGGGTCTGCACGGCGCGTGCCAGGGCCTGGGTCATCTGCATGGTGGATCGGTCTCCTGCGTGTTCTTGGGCGGCTTCAGAGCGCGGGGTGCTGCTGCGGCCCGGGGTAGCGAGCATAGCCTTGCGCCACGCCGTATTCGCTGATGCCGATGCCGGTGCGGCCCTCGCAGGTGGCGCGCACCACGTGGTCGCCCAGGGTGCGGGCGGCCGCGCGCGTGGCCGGGTCGTCGAGGTCCCACACGTCGTGCTCGGCGTGGTAGTCGCCCTTGGGGTCGCCGTGGTTCCAGCCCTGGAAGCCGCCGTACAGGCCGCCCTTCAGGTAGAAGCGGGCTTCCAGCCCTTCCATGCGCACGGTGCGCGGCGGGCCTTCGGCGAACTGCAAGGTGAAGGTGCCGGCTGAGATGGTCTGTCCCAGCGGGTCGTCGGCCCATTCGAGTTCGTGCATGACGCTGATGGCCTCGCGGTGCGCCATGCGGCCGTCGGCCCCGCGCACGAATTCGGTGGCCGAGAGGTAGTGCGGCTTGCCCGGCTCGCGCTCCTTCAGGAAGATGGAAAAACCCAGGTCCTCGAACTGGAACATGGACCAGGTCCAGAAGAAGCCGCTGTGCTGCTGCACCGGGGGCGCGGCCTCGTCGGTGCGCATCTCGGAGCGGATGCCCCAGGAATGGTCGCGCTGGCCCCACCAAGTCTGCGGCGTCACCTCGTGGCGTTGCCCACCGAGGGCGAACCAGCCGCGCCAGCGGCCGAACTGCGAGATGCGCACCATGTCCTCTTCCACCACGCCTTTGCGCTCGCGGAAGTTCTGTTTCTCCTGCGCGGCGGGAAAGCTGGCCTCGAAGTCCAGCGCGAAGCGGAAGCCCGAGGCGTTGTCGGTGAGCGTGAGGCGGTGCCGCTTCATGCCCTCCACCACCTCGAAACGCAGCGGCCCCGCGCCGGCCTCGAGCGGCGTGGCGCCCAGCGCGCGCGAGGCGCGGAAGTTGTGCTGCCGGCGGCCCACGGTGATGCCGGCGAACACGTCCATCACGCCCTTGTTGGGGTAGTAGCCCATGCCGATGTCAAGGATCATGGGCACGCCGTCCACCGTGCCGGTGACGGGGTGCAGCGTGTACCAGTAGCGCTCGGTGAAGCGGGGGTCGCCTTGGCCGGCGCGTTGCGCGAAGGGCGCGGGGGCCTGGTGGCCGATCAGGTCGTCCTGGGCAGACATCATTTGAAAACTCCTTGGGCGTCGGCCGCTGGGCTCGGCGCGGTCATCGATGAAAAGTCGGCGCTCGGCACCAGGCGGCGCTGGGCCTTGAGCGTGAGGCGAAGCGCCGTGCGAAGCTGGTCGTGCAGTTCGCCCGCCAGGGGCGCGGGCAGCTGGTCCGGCGGCGAGAACAGCCAGTCGGTGAAGCGGGCGAAGCGCCGCTCGGCGTCCGCCAAGGCGGCCTGCAATGCGGCCTGGGTTTCGGGCCGGGCGGTGGACGCGGGCGCGAGGCCGGGCGGCGCGGTCTGCCCCGCCGCGGCCAGGCGGGCCGCCACCCGCGCCAGGCAGACGTCGAGCAGTTCGAGCTGTTCGCGCGTCACGTCCGGCGACCAGACCACCATGCGCTCCACCTTGCCCAGCACGTCCAGCACGCCGGCCAGCTGCGAGCGCGCGTGGTCGCTCTGCAGTTCCGGCGCGATCTCGTCGCGCAGCGCGCGGCAGATGCTGCCCATCAGGGCTTCGAGTGATTGGTTCATGCGGCCTCCGCGATCAGCTTGTTGAGTTCCATCAGCGTGGAGGTGAGCTGGAAGCCCATCGCGGCCATGCGCACGTCGCGCGAGCGGCCGGTCTGCACGCGGATCATGGCGCCCATCAGCATCGCGGCCATCTTGAACTGCACCATCACCTCGTAGTAGCGCACCACCTCGGGCCGCACGCGCAGGCCGGTCTTCGCCTGCCAGCGCTGGTAGAAGACCTCGCGCTCGATCAGCCCGCCGATGCGCGAGGTGCCGGCGGCGAAGGTGCGCAGCCCGGCCCAGGCCAGGTCGGCGTGCGGGTCGCCCAGGTGCACCAGCTCCCAGTCGAGGATGGCGGTGATGCGGCCGTCCTGCTGCAGGAAGTTGCCCACCCGGTAGTCGCCGTGCACGATGGTGATGCGCTCGGCCTCGGGCGCGTGCGCCTCCAGCCAGCGCATGGCGTAGTGCATCTGCGGCGGCGTGGGACCGGTCCCCAGCTGGGCATGCCGCGTCCAGTAGCGCGTCTCGTGCAGCGCGGTGGTCCGCGGCGTGATGGGACCCTCCTGCGCCCAGGCGGCCAGCGGGGTGGTGGTCCAGTCGAAGGCGTGGATGGCGCCGAGCGCGTCGGCGAAGTCGTGGCCGAGCGACTGGTTGGCCGCCTCGCCGCGTTCGTCCGCGTCGCGCCAGGGCGTGGGCGTGTCGCCGGCCACGCGCTGCGTGATGACGAAAGGTGCGCCGAGGATGGCCGGGTCGTCGCTGTGCTCGTAGGCCTGGGGAATGGGCAGGCCGGGCACGCTGGCCAGCGCGGCCAGCGCCTCGTACTCGGGCCGCGAGCTGTAGGGCGAGAACAGGCCGCCCGGGTCGCCCACGCGCAGGATGAGGTCCAGCGGCGCCTCACCCGGTGACTCGGCGGTGAAGCCCAGGGTCACCCAGGACATGCCGGCCGGAAAGCGGCTCAGCCCGCTCACCTGGACCGGCTTGCGCCAGCGTTGGGACAGCCACGATTGAAGGCGCGCCGGCAGTTCGGGCGCCGCGGGGTCGAAGACAGGGTTCACGGTGTCAGGCGGCTGCCTTGAACAGCAGGTTGGGCAACCAGAGGGACAGGGCCGGCACGGCGGCGATGAGCAGGATGCGCAGCACATCGGCCACGATGAACGGAATCACGCCACGCACCACGGTCATCATGGGGATGTCGGGCATGACCGAGCGGATCACGAACAGGTTCACGCCGATGGGAGGCGTGATCAGCCCGATTTCCACCACCATCACGACCAGGATGCCGAACCACACCGGGTCGTAGCCCAGGGCCAGGATGATCGGGAAGAAGATCGGCACGGTCAGCAGGATCATCGACAGGCTTTCCAGCACCGTGCCGAGCAGGATGTACAGCACGATCATCAGCAGGATGATCCCGAACGGGGGCAGGCCGCTCTCCTGCACCACATGCAGCAGGCCTTCGTGCACGCCGGTGAGGTTCACGAACTCGCCGAACAGCGCGGCGCCCAGGATGATGGCGAACATCATGGCCGAGGTGCGCGCGGTGTCGACCAGGATCGCGTAGATGTCCTTGAGCCTGAGCGAGTGGTGCGTCAGCGCGAACACCAGGGCCGCCGTCGCACCGATGCCCGAGGCCTCGATGGAGGTGAAGAAACCGCCGTAGATGCCGCCCATGACCACGCCGAAGATCAGCGCCACGGGCCACAGCGCGCGCAGCAGCGCCAGCTTGTTGACCGGCTCCTTGTCTTCGGCGAGCGGCGCGAGTTCCGGCTGGCGCCAGACCGACCACTTCACCGCCGACATGTAGCCGCCGATGGCGATCAGGCCGGGCACGATGCCGGCGGCGAACAGCATGCCGATGTGCGTCTGCGTGGCCACGCCGTACACCACCATGATCACGCTGGGCGGGATCAGGATGCC
Source organism: Hydrogenophaga sp. FW305-3-2-15-A-LB1 (assembly GCF_058787875.1). Classification (NCBI taxonomy): domain Bacteria; kingdom Pseudomonadati; phylum Pseudomonadota; class Betaproteobacteria; order Burkholderiales; family Comamonadaceae; genus Hydrogenophaga; species Hydrogenophaga sp. FW305-3-2-15-A-LB1. The sequence goes on from NZ_JBYTAE010000006.1 coordinate 71,279, forward strand.
CAGCGTGCCGCCTGCGGCGACCGCGGCCGACGAGAGCGAGTCGCCATAGCCGAGCTTGCGCATGGAGGGGATGGCCACCTTGCCCATGGTGGCTGCCGTGGCCACGCTGGAGCCGCAGATGGCGCCGAAACCACCGCAGGCCACCACGGTGGCCATGGCCAGGCCGCCCCGGCGCCGGCCGATGAAGGCCTGCGCCGCGCGGAACAGATCGCCCGAGATGCCGGCACCGGCCACGAGGTTGCCCATCAGCACGAACAGCGGCAGCACGATCAGCGAGTACACCAGCGTGCTGTCCTTGGTGACGGTGGCCACCATGCTCAGCGCGGGCGTGAGGCCATTGAGCACCACGTAACCGCCGAAACCGGCGAGGGCCAGCGCGGTGGCGATGGGCACCTGGAACAGGATGAACGCGAACGCCACGAGAAAACCCAGACAGGCAGCGAGCATCAGATCACCTCGGTGGCGTGTGGCGCGGCAGGCGCGCCGGGATGGCGAAAGGACCGCGCGGCGGCCAGCAGGAATGCGAGCGTGCTGATCGCGGCCATGGCGCCGATGCCGCCGAGCACCCAGGACAGCGGCACGCCCAGCAGCGGCGTGGCCTCGCCATAGCTGGCGGCACGCAACGCCTGGCGGACCATGCACCAGGTGATCAGCGCGAACACCACGGCGCCGATCGCGCCGCTGAGCACGCGCTGCACCTTGTGCAGGCGGGCCGGCAGCTGGATCAGGTCCACGGTGATGTGGCCGAAACCGAGCGCCAGCAAGGGATAGATCGCGAAGATCATCAGGGCCAGCACCATCTCCAGCAGCTCCGTGCCCCAGGGCAGCGGCGTGTTGAAGAGGTTGCGCCCCACCACGTCGATGAAGACGGTGACCATCAGGATCAGCAGCGCGACCGCGCCGATCGCTTCCAGGACGCGGACGGTGCGTCCGCCGGTGGCTTGTGCGGTCATGGCGGCTTATTTGGCGACAGCGATGTCGGCGCGCAGCTGGTCGATCACCTTCTGCGGATCGGCCATGCCCTTCTTCTTCGCCTTCTCGATCCACTCGCGCTCGATCGGCAGCAGCACCTTCTTCATCTCCGCCAGCGCCGGGGCCGGGAACACCTCGGCCGGCTTGCCCGCCTTGCGCATGGTCTCGAAGGCGGCCTTGTCGCCGTTGGCGTAGGCGCGGCCGATGTTTCGCGCGAACACGTCGCCCGAGATGCGGGTGATCGCCTCGCGGTCCTCGGCGCGCAGCGACTTCCACTTGTCCTCGTTGATGCCCAGCACCAGCACGGTGTTGTAGACCGCGCCGGGCACGATGGTGGCGTAGGGCACGAGCTCGGTCAGCTTGAAGGCGGGAATCGACTCGGGCGGCATGAAGGTGCCGTCGATCACGCCGGAGGACAGCAGCTCATAGGTTTCGCTCACCGGCTTGGAGATCGGCACCGCGCCCAGCAGCGTGAGCGCCTGCGTGGCGCTGGTCTGCGGACTGCGCATCTTCAGGCCCTTGAAGTCGGCCACGCTGCGCAACGGGCGCTTGGAGTTGAAGATCTGGCCGGGCGAGACCACGTAGACCGACAGCGGGTGCACGCCCTTGAACTCGTTGTGCGAGGCCAGGTGCTTGCGGTAGAAGCGGTCGGCCAGCGGCGCGTACACCTCGGGGTTGTCGCTCACGAACGGCAGTTGCAGCACCTCGAGCAGGTCGAAGCGGTTGGGCGTGTAGCCCGGAATGAAGATCACCAGATCGGCCTGGCCGTCGCGCGCCACGTCGAACTGGGCCGGCAGCGTGCCCACGACCTTGGGCGCGGTATCGATCTTCACGCGGCCCTGCGTGGCCTTCTCGACCTCGGCGATCCAGGGCTCCACCACCTCCACGCGCATGGCCTGCCCCGGCGGCAGCCAGTTGGAGTACTTGATGACGGTGGTCTGCGCCATGGCGGGCGCGCTGGCGGCGAAGGCACTGGCCAAAGCGAGGGCTGCGGTGAGCCTGGGAAGGGAAAAACGCATGCTTGTCTCCTGGGTGGATTGACGTGAGAACGACCAAACGCTGGCAGCCCGTATAATAGACCGACGGGACGGTTTAACAAAACAATTGGTCGAAAAAATCCCTAGGGATTTCCCGTATCAAAGGCCGGTTCAGATGAATCTTCTGCCGGTGGATCGATTGCAAATATGACTCATGGGACGGTTTTAATGGGCATCAACCCCAACCATCCGCCGGTTTCCGGCACGGTCCGCCGGTGGGCGCTGGTGGTGGCGCTGGCCCTGATGCTGCTGTGGGGCAGCAACTACAGCGTGCAGAAGGCGGTGATGGCGCAGATCGGGCCGGGCGCCCTGGTCTTCGCGCGCTACCTCATCACGCCGGCCTGCGCCATCGCCCTGCTGCTGTGGCGCCACGGTTGGCACTGGCCGCGGCTGGAACGGCGCGACTGGCTGGGCCTGGCGGGCCTGGCCCTGCTCGGCCACATCGCTCACGTCAACGTGATGACGCAGGCCATGCACCTGTCCACCGCGTTCTCCAGCGCGCTCATCTCCGCGCTCGGCCCCATGTTCACGCTGCTGCTGGTGCGCGTGCTGCACAGCCAGCGCTTCACGCGCCTGCAGGTGGGCGGTGTGGCGCTGGCCATGGCGGGCGTGCTGGTGTTCCTGTCGGACAAGGTCGCGCTCATGCGCACGCAGGGCCTGGGCGACCTGCTGCTGCTGCTCGCCGCCCTGCTCTTCTCGGCCCACACGGTGGCCGCCAGCCGGCTGTTCGCCCGCCATGGCGTCACCTTGGTGATGGCCTACACCACGCTGCTGGCGATGGTGCCCATGCTCCTCATCAACGCGCCGCAGGCCTTGCAGGTGCCGTGGGCCAGCCTGGGCGCGGCCGTCTGGGGCGCCCTGCTGTGGTCGCTGGCCGTGGCGTCGTTCGCGGGCTGGCTGGCCTGGGGCTGGCTCAACGACCACCTGGGCGTGGCGCGCGCGGCGCCCCTGCTCTACCTGCTGCCGCCGGTGGCGGGCCTGATCTCGTGGCTGGCGCTGGGCGAGACCTTCAGCGCCCTGAAGATCGCCGGCGCGGTGATGGCCGGCGTGGGCGTGGCGGCCACGCAGTTCAGCTGTAACCCGGCGGATGATCCCCGCCGTCGAAGCCCTTGAGGTAGACCTCGGTCAGGCGGTCGGCCAGCTCGTGCGGCGTCATGCCGCCGCCCCGGCGGTACCAGGTCGCGGTCGAGATCATCGAGCCGTAGAGGAAGAGCGCGTAGGACGCGCTCTCGCGCCGCCGCCGCATGAGGTGCGGGTTGATGTCGGTGAGCAGATCGATCACGAAGTCCAGCGCCTTGGCCTGCGCCAGCTTGATCCCCTGCTGCTGCAGCGTCGGCAGGAACTTGAGGTCGTTGGTGAGCACCGTGTGCTCGTGGCGCTTTTCCGCGGCCCGCGTCACCATCGCCCGCACCAGGTTCGTCAGCCGTTCCCGGCTCGTCCCCGGGCCCTGCGCGATGGCCTCGAGCTCGGCCACCGAGCTCATGATGTGCTCGGTGATGATCTCGAGCAGCAGCACTTCCTTGCCAGGGAAGTAGTGGTACAGCGCGGACTTCGACATGCTGCACGCCGCCGCGATGTCCTGCAGCCGGGCACTCTCGTAGCTCGTGCTCGCGAAGAGCGCGGCTGCGACGTCGAGGATCCTCTGGCGTTTGTCGTCGTGGTTCCTTGCAAGCGATCGGGTCATCGTGTTCCGCTCAAGTTTTGAGGCGGCTATTCTGACCCAACTAGACCACGCCCCTGTCGCGAAGATCACCGAATTGCGCCTGGGATACCCCCAGGAGTTCAAACAGCACCTCGCCCGTGTGCTGGCCCAGCGTGGGCGCGGTTCCCGCGGGGATGCGATCCATGCCCGAGAAGTTCAGCGGCAGCCCGGCCGCCAGGTGCGGCCCTACGCCAGGCTGGTCGATGGTGCGGAACATCGGGTTGGCTGGCGAGCAAGCCTCGTCCTGCGTCACCAGTTGCGTGAGGCTCTGGTACTTGCCCCAGCAGGCGCCCTGCTTCGTCAGCGCGGCCGCCACCTCGGCCAAGCTGTGCCGCGACACCCAGGCCTCCACCAGCGCGCCCAGTTCCTTGCGCGCGCGAAAGCGGTGGCCTTCCAGGTCCAGGTCCAGGCCCAGGCGGTCGCCCAGCGCCTTCACGGCCTCATTCAGGCCCATGGCCTCGCAGATGGCCTGCCATTGTTTCAAGGTCAGGCCGACGACGATCACGCGCTCGCCGTCCGCCGTCTTGAAGTCGCGGCCGAAGGCGCCGAACAACTCGTTGCCGTGGCGCTCGCGTTGCTGGCCGAGTTGCGCTTCGGCGATCAGGCCGAGGTGACTCACGGCCGCGAGGGCCACGTCTTCCAGTGGCAGCTTCACGTGCTGGCCCTGGCCGGTCTTGAGGCGGTGGCGTTCGGCGGCCAGCAGGCCCACGGCCGCCATCTGGCCGGTGACGAGGTCCCAGGCCGGCAGCACGTGGTTGACGGCCTCGTTCGTGGCCGCGCCGCGCTCGTCGCCGGTGATGTAGGGGATGCCGACGCGCGAGTTGATGGTGTAGTCCACCGCCGAGCCGCCGTGCCGGTCGCCTTGCACGGTGAGCTGGATCAGGTCGGCGCGCCTCTCTTTCAGCTTGTCGTGGTCCAGCCAGCCGCGCGGCGGAAAGTTGGTGAGCAGGATGCCCGCGTCCTCGCCCGGCGCGGTGATCAGCGCCATGGCGATCTCGCGGGCTTCGGGCTTGCTCAGGTCCAGCGCGACCGAGCGCTTGGACTTGTTGAGGCCGCACCAGAACAGGCTCACGTCGTCCCGGGTCACGGGCCAGCGCTTGTAATCCAGCCCGCCACCCAGGGTGTCGATGCGGATCACGTCGGCGCCCATCTGCGCGAGCGTCATGCCGCCCAGGGGCGCGGCGACGAAGGCGGCGGCTTCGACCACCCGCATGCCGCAGAGGATGGGTTTCATGGTTTGAGTGCGTCTTCCAACAGGCTGCGACCGATGACTTTGAGCGCCAGGGTTTCCTCCGCGCCCTCGAAGATCGAGAGCACGCGCGCGTCCACGAAGTAGCGGCTCACGGCGCTTTCCTCAGCGTAACCCATGCCGCCGTGCAGCTGCAGCGCTTCGCGCGTGACCATCTCGGCCGAGCGGCAGGCCAGCAGCTTGACCAGGCTGGCTTCCATGCGGCCGCCGCCGGCGTTGAGCTGCTCGGCGATGGCGTAGGCCAGCGTGCGGCAGGCCGCCAGGCGCGCGGCCATGCGCGCGAGCTTGGCCAGGGTGAGCGCGTAGGCCTGCAGCGGCGCGCCGAACACCTTGCGGTCGGCCGTGTAGCGCATCGAGGCGCGCAGCGCCGCGCGCATCACGCCGCAGGCACGCGCCGAGGTCTGCATGCGCCCGCCCACCATGCCGGCCATGGTGAAGTAGAAGCCCTTGCCCAGGCCGCCCGCGCCGCCGATCACGTTGGCGTCGGGCACGAAGAACTGGTCGAAGGCGAGGTCGAACGAGTGCATGCCCCGGTAGCCAATGGTGGGAATCGCCTTGCCGCTCAGGCGCCCGCCGCCGGGCTGCTGGAAGTCGAAGGCGTGGCCGTCGTAGGACGGTTTTTCCACCAGCAGCACGCTCAGGCCCCGGTAACCGGCCGAGCGGTCGGGGTCGGTGCGCGTGACCACCATCAGCAGACCGGCCTTGCCGGCGAAGGTGCACCAGGTCTTGGCGCCGTTGAGCAGCCAGCCGCCCTCGGTGCGCGTGCCCTTCAGGGCCAGGCTGGCCACGTCCGAGCCGTAGTCGGGCTCGGTGATGGCGATGGCGCACAGCGGGTCGCCCGCCGCGATGCGCGGCAGCCAGGTGGCCTTCTGTTCGTCGGTGCCGCCGCTGATGAGCGCGCGGCTCAGGATCTCGGGGCGCGTGATCAGGCTGCCGGCCGCCGCCAGCGAGGCTTCGGACAAGGCCTCGGTGACGACCACCATCATGGTCGCGTCCTCGCCCTCGTCGGGCCCGGTGCCGCCGTGCGACTCGGGGATGGACAGGCCGAACACGCCCATGTCGCGCATGGGCTGCAGCAGCGATTCGGGCACGGTCGTATCGTGCCGGTGGATGTGCTCGGCCTGGGGCGCCACCACATCGGCGGCGAAGCGGCGGAACGCGTCCTGCGCCATCACCACCGGGTCTTGCAGCGCCACGCTGCCCAGCTCCACCGCGTCGCCAGCGGCCACGAGGGCGCGGCCGGCCGCCGTGAGCGCCTGCGCGCCGCCCGCCGCGCCGCGCAGCGCGGCCCAGTCGGCGTCGGCACCGAGTTGCTGCAGGGGCGCGAGTGGCAGGCCCAGCTCGATGCAGAGCGCCTCCAGGCGCGGCAGCAGCGCGGCGATGGCGTCCACCGCGAAGATCAGGGCCAGTTGCGACTGCAGCGGATCGCCGTCGAGCCGCGCCAGTGTGGTCTCGGCGGCCAGCAGGTCGGCGCTGGCCCAGGCGATCTCGAAGGTCGCGACCTGTTGCTCGTCCAGCTTCGCGCCGTCGAGCTGGCCGCCTGGCGCGCAGGCCCTGGCGAGCGCGGCCACGCCGTGCTCGAACAGCGGGCGCAACCGCGCCAGCAGCGCGCGCGCCTGGTCCACCTGCGCTTGAAGCTCGGCAACGGCCATCACGCCGCCGCCGCCACGCGGGCGCCGTCCAGGTGGGCTTCGGCCTGGCGCGCGGCCTCGCGGCCGGTGTAGGCGCAGGCCTGGGTGCCGCCGTCGCCATAGTCCTTCACCGCGTCGCCCACGTGCCAGAGGTTGGCCAGCGGCGTGGTCTGCGGCATATCGAAACCGGCGCAGGAGCGCTGGGCCGGCCAGCCGTCGCGCATCACGCGCACCGAGAGCATCTTGGCCTGCGCGAAGCCGGGGAACTCGTCGCGCAGGTCCTGCAGCGAGGCCTCGATCTCGGTCTTCTCGTCGAAGTCGCCGATGGCCGGGCGCGGCACGGCATAGGCCACGTACTGGTGCCAGCCGGCCGGCGCGAGCTCGGGGCAGGTGGCGGTGAGTTCGCCCATGTTGCACAGGCGGCGCGTCTTGCCGAAGGTGACCAGGCCGGGCACGTCCACCAGGCGCTGCTGCGTGGCGAAGTTGATGACGATGTTGGCCGAGGGCTTGGGCGCGGTGTGCGCGAGCCGGATGTAGTCGCCGCCGAAGGCCTCGCCGCCGGGCAGGTCCACCGTGGCGCGCGGGCCGATGTTGCTGATCACGGTGCGGGCCTGGATGCGCGTGGCCACGCCGTCCTTCATCACGGTCACGCCGCTGGCCAGGCCGTCCTGCGTGTGCAGCTGGGTCACCGGCGCGTCCAGCCAGATCTCGCCGCCGGCCTTTCGGATGCCGTCGGCCAGGTCGTTCCACAGGCCCACGGTGCCGCGCGGGCAGAAGCCGAAGCGCTTGAACGCGCCCTTGACCGCGAAATAGGTGAGGAAGGCGCGCGCGGGCACCTCGTCGTCGTTGGCGGCGAAGATGGCCGCGCACAGGTTGCGGAAGATCGCGTGCACGGTCTCGTTCTTCGTGTACTGGCTGAGCCACTCCTTGGTGCTCATCTTGGCCTCGGGCAGGTCGCCCGCGCGCGCGTCGGCGAACTTGGTGCCGATCTTGGCGGCCTGCTTGGTGAAGGTGCCCAGCAGCATGCCCCAGCCGCCCTTGGCGACGTTGATGACCTTGCCGTCGATCAGGAACACGGTGGCCGGGCTGGGTTCGCGGATGTCCAGCGGCACGTTGAGCAGGCCGAAGGTTTCCTCGAACACGCCGCCGCGTTCGATGGCGATGGCGCCGATGTTGACGGTGAAGCCGTCGATCTGTTCGCTCGATGCGCGGCCGCCGACGCGGCCCAGGCTCTCGACGACCAGCACCTTGCGGCCGGCGGCCACGAGGCGCGCCGCCGCGCTGAGGCCGCCGGCGCCGGCGCCGATCACGACCGCGTCGTACACGGTGGGGTGGGTGTTCATGGGTGTGTCTCCTGTTGGGTGGAAAGGGGGGCCGGTGCGGCGGCGCGGCGCAGGATTTCCCGCGCGCGCGCCACCACGGGCAGATCGACCATCTTCGAGCGGTACTCGGCCGCCCCACGGCCTTCGCGCGCGGCGGCCTCGAAGGCCTCGATGGCGCCGCGCGCGTGTTCGATGTCTTCCGTCGAAGGCGAGAAACCGGCGTTCATCACCGCCACCTGCGTGGGGTGGATGCACAGGCCGCCGACGAAGCCGAGCTGGCGCGCCAGGCGGATGGTCTGCGCGAAGGCTTCGGTGTCGCCGTAGTCGGCGATGGAGCCGGGAAAGCCGAACGGCAGGATGCCGGCGCGCCGGCAGGCGAACAGCACCAGCTGGTTGGGCAGCAGCAGCGCCTCGCGCACCGGCGCCATGCCAGCGGAGGCGGAAAAATCCTCGGGGCCGAGCATCATGCCCAGCATGCGCGGCGAGCAACGCGCGATGGCGTCGAGCTCGGACAGGGCCTGCACGTCCTCGATCAGCGCGATCAGCCGCGTGTGGCCGGCGGGCAGGCCGCGCTGCGCCTCCGCGCGGTCGATGCGCCGGGCCACTTCGCGCACGGTGGCGTCGTCGTTCACCTTGGGCAGCACCAGCGCGCTCACGGCCGGGCCGATGGCGGCGTCGATGTCGGGCGCGGCGAGTTCCCAGGGCTGGTTCACGCGCACCAGCACGGGCGTGCCATGGGCCGCGATGGCGGCGGCGGCCTGCGGCACGGCGGCGCGCGCCTGCGCCTTCTGCGCCAGCGGCACGCTGTCTTCGAGGTCGAGCACGCAGGCGTCGGCGCCGCGCTCGTGAGCGCGCTCGACGAAGCGCGGCACGTGCGCCGGCACGAACAGCATGGATCGCCAGATCGGGTGATGGCGCATGGCGGCGTTCAACCCAGCGTGGCGCGGGCCGTCATGCCCACCTGGCCATGCGCGTCCTGCGTCCAGAGCTCGACCGTGTCGCCCTCGGCGGCGGCGCAGAGCTGCAGCGTGTCGGTGTCGAAGGCGGGGCGCAGGGCGCGGAACGAGAACGACCGCACCGGCACGCCGGGTCGGCCGCGCGCCAGCAGGTCCAGCAGCGCGGTGGCCAGCAGCGGGCCGTGCACCACCAGCGCGGGGTAGAACTCCTCGCGCACCGCGTAGTCGCGGTCGTAGTGGATGCGGTGGCCGTTGTAGGTGAGCGCGGAGAAACGGAACAGCAGCGCCGGGTCCGGCTGCAGCACGGCCGACCATTGCGCGGCTTTCGCGGCCTGCTCGCCCGCCGGCTGCGGCGCGGGCCCGGTGGGCGCTTCGCGGTAGACGATGTTCTGCTCTTCACGGATGCAGACGCGGCCGTCCTGCTCCAGCAGGTGGTCCACGGTCACGAAGACCAGCGGGCCGCTGCGGCCTTCCTTCAGGTCCACGCTGCGCACGGTGGAGGTCTTGCGCGCGGCTGCGCCCAGGCGCAGCGGGCTTTCGCATTGCAGCGAACCGGCGGCCCACATGCGGCGCGGCAGCGGCACCGGCGGCAGGAAACCGCCGCGCTGCGGATGCCCGTCGACGCCGGTGGCGGCGCGCGCGGGCGTCTCCAGGAAATACAGCCAGTGCCAGGGCAGCGGCAGCGCCTCGCCCATAGCCGGCGGCGCGGCGCGGTCCAGCAGGCCGCTCAAGGCGACGGCGGGAAAGGGCTCCAGTGTCTGTTCGGCCACTTGCTCGCGGCCGACCCATTCGCGCAGGTGGTGAATGTCGATGTTCATGCGCGCTCTGCCTCCGGGGTGAGCAGGGACACGCCCAGCGCCACGCGCCGCACCAGCCAAGGGCTGGGCCGGTAGCGCGGGTCGCCGGTCTCGGCCTGCATCGTCCGCAGGATCTGCAGGATGCGCGCACCGCCAATGCGGTCGCCCCAGGCCAGCGGGCCGTGCGGGTAGCCCAGGCCCAGCTTCACGGCGTCCTCGATGTCGGCCACGCTGGCGATGCCGCGCTGCGCGATCTGCGCCGCGATGTTGACGATGGTGGCGAGCACGCGCTGGGCGATGAAGCCCGGGCTGTCGTTGATGACGGTGACCGGCACGCCGTCGGCCGCCAGCAGGCCCCAGGCGGCGTCGCGCGCGGCGGCCGAGGTGAGCGCGCTGAGCATGAGCGTGCGGCGCAGGGCCAGCGGCACCATGGGGTCGACGGCGACGGTGCGCGCGGAGTCCAGGCCGAGCGCGGCGGCCGCGTGGCTGGCGTCGCCGCCCCAGGGCTGCACGACGCAGACCTCGGCCTGCGCCGCGCCGTCGGTGAGCCGCGCGCCCGCGCCGCTCAGCAGGGCAATCAGTTCGGCACGGCCGCTGGCCTGCGGGTCGATCCACACCGCCACCCCGGCGCGTGGCGGCGGCACGGGGCGCGCGGGCGCGGCGCGGCGGGTGTCGCCGTCGTAGACGTACCAGCCCTCCCCGGTCTTGCGGCCGAACAGGCCGGCGGCCACGCGCGGCGCCACCAGCGACGAGGGCCGGAAGCGCGGCTCGTGCTGGAACTGCTCGTAGATCGAGGCCATGACCTTGCTCGACACATCCAGGCCGGTGAGGTCCAGCAGCTCGAACGGACCCATGCGAAAACCCACGCCCTCGCGCAGCACGTCGTCCACGTCGGCAGGCGTTGCGGCCTGCTCTTCCAGCACACGCAGGCCTTCGGTGTAGAGGCCGCGCCCCGCGTGGTTCACGAGAAAGCCGGGCTGGTCGGCCGTGACCACCGCGCGGTGGCCGGCGCCGCTCACCAGCTCGCTCAGGGTCTGCACCGTCTGCGGCGAGGTGCGCAGCGCGGCGATCACCTCCGCCACCTTCATCAGCGGCACCGGGTTGAAGAAATGCAGGCCGGCCACGCGCGCCGGGTGGCGGCAGGCGGCGGCGATGTCGGCCACGGTGAGCGAAGACGTGTTGCTCGCGAGCACCGTGGTCTCGGCCACCACGGCCTCCAGCGCACCGAACAGCTGGCGCTTGACGGCCAGGTCTTCCACGATGGCTTCGATCACCACGTCGCAACCGGCGAACCCGGCCATGTCGGCGCAGGCCGAGACGTTCGCTCGAATGGTCTCGAAGGCCTCGGCGCTGAGGCGGCCCTTGTCCACGCCGCGCCCGATCATGCCGAGCGCGAACTCGACGGCCTTGGCGGCCGCGCCAGGCGCCGCGTCGAAACAGCGCACGCGGTGGCCCGCCTGCGCGAACAGCTGGACGATGCCGCGCCCCATGGCGCCGGCACCCACCACGCCCAGGGTGAGCGGTTTCACGTTGTTGGAAGTCATGTGGTCATCGACCCTTGAATTCGGGTTTGCGTTTGTCGAGGAAGGCGCGCATGCCTTCGGTCTTGTCGGCGGTGTCGAACAGGAGCAGGAACTCGCGGTTCTCCAGCGAGAGCGCGGCGTCCAGCGGCAGGTCGGCGCCCTGGCGCAGCACATGGCGCGTGGCCTTCACGGCCTTGGGCGGCATGCGCGCGGCCTTGCGCGCCAGCTCGGCGGCGCGCTCCAGCGCTTTCCCGTCGGCGGCCAGTTCGGCCACCAGGCCCAGCTGGAAGGCGCGTTCGCCGGTGATCATCTCGCCGGTGAGCAGCATGAGCGAGGCCACCTGCTTGCCCAGCGTGCGCACCAGGCGCTGCGTGCCGCCCGCGCCGGGCATGATGCCCACGGCCAGTTCGGGCTGGCCGAAACGCGCGCTGGCGTCGGCCACGATGAAGTCGCACATCATGGCCAGCTCGCAGCCCGCGCCCAGCGCGAAGCCGCTCACCGCCGCGATGGTGGGTTTGCCACAGCCGGCCACCGGCGCCCAGTACTGGCCCAGGTCGATCTCGGCCACGTCCTGCGCGCCCTTGTCCACCAGCAGGTTCAGGTCGGCGCCTGCGGCGAACACGCCCTCCCCGCCCGTGATCACGATCGCGCGCACGCTGTCATCGGCGTCGAGGGTTCTCACCGCCTGTGCGATCGCGGCGCGCATCGTGAGGTCGAGCGCGTTGCGCTTCTCCGGCCGGTTGAGCACCACGGTGCCCACGGCGCCCTCGCGGCGCAACAGCACGGCTTCTTCCTGGCTCATCGTTTCACTCCCGGTCGCGCCACGAAATCGGCGGCGCGCTTGTTCACATAGGCGTCGTGCCCTTCAACGAAATCGTCGCCGAGCAGGCAGACGGCCTGGTCGTTTTCCTCGCGAGAGAGCTCCTCGGCCAGCGTGGCCGAAGGGTGGTTCAGCCGCGCCTTCATGCGCGCGAAGGCCTCGCGCGGCAGCTGCGCCAGCTCGGCGGCCTGCGCCACGGCGGTGGCCATCACCTGGGCGTCGGCCACCAGCGTGTCGGCCAGGCCGATGCGGTGCGCCTCGGCGCCGCTCACCGGCACACCCTCGGTCAGGATGCGGCGCGCCACCGGCAGGCCCACGCGCCGGGGCAGCGTGAGCAGCTGACCCCAGTCGGGCACCAGGCCGAGCTTGAGAAAGGGAAACAGGATCTTCGTGCCCTCGCCGACCACGATGCGGTCGCCCATCAGGGCCAGGCCCACGGCCGCACCCGCGCCAATGCCTTCGATGGCGCTGACCACCGGCACGCCGGCCTCGGCGATGAGCTGGCACAGGCGGTGGATGTGCCGCATGCGCTCGCGCGCCTGCGCTTCCGTGAGGCCCACCATGCTGGGCACGTCGCCCCCGGCGGAGAACACGCCCTGCGCGCCGCCGAAGACGATGGCGCGCACGGTGTCATCGCCCAGCAGCGCGGCCAGCGCCTCGGTGAGCTGCTGGCGCACATCGTGATCGATGGCGTTGCGCTTGTCGGGGCGGTTGATGAGCAGCCGCGCCACGTGCGGCGCGGGGCGGCCCACCAGAACCACGGGGGTGGCGCTCATCACACGCCCTCGCGGCCGACGATGGAGACCGAACACACGTTCTGCGAGGGCTGGCCGCCCAGGTTGTGGGTGAGGCCGATCTTCGGGTCATTCAGCTGGCGCGGGCCGGCGCGGCCCTGCAGCTGCAGGTACATCTCGTAGAGCATGCGGATGCCGCTGGCGCCGATGGGGTGGCCGAAGCACTTGAGGCCCCCGTCGATCTGGCAGGGGATCGCGCCTTCGGCGTCGAACTTGCCGTCCAGCACATCGCGCACCGCCTCGCCCTCGCCCGACAGGCCCAGGTCTTCCATGGTCACGAGTTCGGTGATGGAGAAGCAGTCGTGCACCTCGGTCATGCTCACTTCCTTCCCGGGGTTCGTGATGCCGGCTTCGGCGTAGGCCTTGCGCGCGGCGACCCGCGCGGTGTGCACATAGCTGCCGTCCCACTCGTTGGAGTGCATTTCCCAGCCGTTGGACACCGCGACTTGCAGTGCCTTGAAGGTGATCAGGTCGCGCTTGCCCAGCGAGCGCGCGATCTCGGGCGTGGTGACGATGACCGCCGCCGCGCCGTCGGACACGCCCGCGCAGTCGTACAGACCCAGCGGCTCCGCGATGATGGGCGCCTTGAGCACCTGCTCTTCGGTCACGGCCTGGCGGAAGTGCGCCTTGGGGTTCTTCGCGCCGTTGGCGTGGCTCTTGATCGACACGCGCGCGATCGCGCGCTTGAGCAGCGCCGGGTCCACGTTGTGTTTGCGCTGGTAGGCCGAGGCCAGCTGCGCGAAATTGGCCGGCGCCACGGCGTTGGGGTACCACTGCGGGATGTAGGTGCCCACGGTGGCCACCGGCAGACCGCCGTAGCCCGTGTCCTTGAGCTTCTCCACGCCGAGCGCGATGGCGATGTCGCAGGCGCCCGCGGCCACGGCGTACACCGCCGCGCGGATGGCTTCGGAGCCGCCGGCGCAGAAGTTCTCGACCCGCGTCACGCCGATGTTGGGCAGGCGCAGCGCGATGCCCATGGGCGTGCCGCCCCGGCCGGTGCCCACGTCGTCCATGTGGGTGGAGAACCAGGCCGCGTCGAGCTGCTCGGGCGCGATGCCGGCGTCGGCCATGGCTTCGTTGTAGGCCTCGACCATGAGGTCTTCGGGGCTGGCGTCCCAGCGCTCGCCGAACTTGCTGCAACCCATGCCGAGAATGGCGACTTTGTCCTTGATGCCGATGGGCATGGCTTACTCCTTGGATGCTGCGGTGGTGTCGACGCCGGAGGCCACGGGCGTGGCCTTCCAGAAATAGCGCGTGAAGCCGCGCAGCTCGTCGATGTCCTTGATGCGGAAGCTCATCTCGACCTCGGTGCCCGAAGCGACGTCGCCCTTGGCCACGTCGGTGAACTCCATGAGGATGCGGCCGCCGCCCTCGAAATCGACCTGCCCGTACTGGTGCGGCGGCGCCCGGTGGAACGAGAGCGACTCGGCCGACCAGCTCAGCACCTGGCCGCGCCGCTCGGCGAGCTTGTGGGGTTTCTGCGTGTCCTGCAGCGGCTTGCCCTGGTCGTAGGAAATGCGCGAGGGCGGGAAGTGCACCTGGCCCGTGACCTCGCAGCGCCCGGCCACCAGGCCCAGGATGGCGGCGCGGTGGCGGTAGGCGGTGCTCAGCGCGGTCTTGCGGTCCTGCTCGCCGCGCATGCCGCGCTCCAGGCGCAGCTGTTCGCGGAACGAGAGGAACTTGGTGTAGTTCTTCTCTTCCACGCCGCGCGCGAGCCAGCCCGAGACGCCGCGCGCCGGGCGGAAGGCGGCGATGGCCGGCGTCACGCGCAGCACCACGGCCTGCGCGCCGCCGCCGAACTGCGCCAGCAGGATGTGCTGACCCGGCTGCGCGCGCTCCAGCACGGCCGCGAGCATGAGCAGCGCGTGCGGCGTGCCGGTCTCGCCCACGGTGGCGGCCAGCGAGTCGGCCACGGCCTCGGCGCGGATGCCGCAGGCCTTGGCGAGTTGCGCGTCCATCTTGGCGAAGGTGGTGGGGAAGATGAAGTGGTCCACCGCGCTCGCTTCCACGCCGGCCTTCTGCAGGGCGCTGGCGATGGCGCGCGGCCCGAGCTTGCCGATGCCTTCGTCGCGCACCCAGCGTTCTTCCCAGTGGTAGTCGATGTCTTCGCCGGCCCTGCGGAAGTGGTCCACGAAGTCGACCGTGAGCGTGGCGCTGCCGAGCACCTCGGCGATCACGTTCTCGCGGCCGAGGGTGAGCGCGGCCGCGCCGTCGCCATAGTCCAGCTCCTGCGAACTGGCCGCGCGGGTCTTGCGGTGGTCGGTGGCGATCACCAGGGCATTCCCGCCGCGCGCGTTCACGCGGTCCAGCGCGCCGAGCACGGCGCTGAGCGCGGCGCTGGGCGAGCCGCCCATGTCCAGGGCTTCCACGCCCTCCTCCAGCGTGAGCGCCTCGCAGACCACGCCGGCGTTGAGCCGCTCGGCGAACGGCAGCGTGCTGGAGACCAGCTGCACGCTGCCGATGTGGCCGCGCTCGTCGTCCGCGCCCAGGCAGTCGCGCGCGGCGGCCACGGCCATGGTGAGGCTGTCTTCGTCCCAGTTCGCCATGGAACGCGTGCCCTTGCGGCCCGCGAACTGCGGCGCGTACCAGGCGTTGGCCTGGGCCACGGCCTGGCGGCTCAGGCGCAGCCGCGGGATGTAGCTGCCGTATCCGGTGATGCCTGCGGTCATGTGTGTCGGTCTCCGTGAGTGGGGGTGATCGGTATCGAACCAGAGGTACCGCCGATCCGGCTCTGCCGGTCGGCTGGTATCGCCCCCTTGAGGGGGTGACGCGAAGCGGCGCGGGGGTGAGCCAGATGCCACCGCAGGAAGCGGCCCAGGTCTTGAATGGCCGCGCGCGCTTCGGGCAGCTGCGCGGGGAATTGCTGGAACACGTGGATCATGTGGTCCCACACCTGCAGGGTGGCGTCCACACCGGCCTCCTTGGCGCGCGCCACGAAGTCGCGCGAGTCGTCGAGCACGGTCTCGCGGTCGCCCACCTGGGCGAGCAGCGGAGGCAGGCCCTTGAGGTCGGCGAACAGGGGCGAGACCAGCGGGTCGGCGGGGTTGCCTTCCTTGCCCAGGTAGTTGCGGGCCATGGCCACGATCATGGGCCGCTGGTGGATGGGGTCGCTGTCGGCGCGCGTGCCGTAGCTCGCGCCCGAGGCGGTGAGGTCGGTCCACGCGGACATGAGCACGGCGGCGGCCGGCAGCGGCCGGCCCGCGTCGCGCAGGCGCAGCAGCAGGCTCAGCGCGAGGCCGCCCCCGGCGGAGTCGCCCGCGAGGGCGATGTGCCTGGGCTCGAAGCCCTGGCCGATCAACCACTGCCACGCCGCCGACGCGTCGTCGAGCGCGGCGGGGTAACGGTGTTCGGGGGCGAGGCGGTAGTCCACGCCCAGCACGCGGCAACGCGCGGCGGCGGAGAGCTGGGCCATCATCTCGCGGTGCGAGACCAGCGAGCCGACCTGGAAACCGCCGCCATGGAAGTACAGCAGCACGCGCTGCGCGTCCGCCCCCGGTGCGCCGACCCACTGGGCCTTCACGCCGCCGGCGTTCACGTCTTCGAGGGTGGCGTCCACGGGCACGCCGCCAAACAGCGTGTCCCAGTCCTGGCGCATCTGCGCCACCGTGGTGTCGCGCTTCCAGCTGCCATAGACCTGGCGCACGCGCTCGATCACTTGCTCCACAGCGGTGCTCATGCGCCACACCCCATGCCGCCGGAAACGCCCAGCACCTCGCCGGTGATGAAGCCCGCGTCCGCCGAGGCCAGGAAGGCCACGGCGGCGGCCACCTCGTCGGGCGTGCCCAGGCGGCCGGCCAGCGTGGCGCCGGTCATGGCCTCCAGCAGCTTGTCGCCGCCCTGCGCCACCGCCTGGCGCAGCAGCGGCGTGTCGATGGGGCCGGGCGCGATCACGTTCGCGGTGATGCCCTTGTCGCCGTTCTCGCGCGCGATGGAGCGCGTGAAGGCGATCACGCCGCCCTTTGCGGCGGCGTACACCGCGCCGCCGCGCGAGCCCAGGCGGCCGGCTTCGGAGGCGATGTTGATGATGCGCCCGTGGCCCGCCGCCCGCATGGCCGGCAAGGCCGCGTGCGTGGTGGCGAACACCGATTCGAGGTTGATCGCGATCAGGCGGCGCCAGTCTTCCGGCGTGGTGCGGGTGAAGAAGGCGTGCTGGTCCACCCCGGCGTTGTTCACCAGGATGTCCACCGGGCCGTGTTCGGCCATCACCTCGGCGACCTGCGCGAGGTCGGCCACGTCGAGCCGCACGGCGCGCGCCCAGATGCCGTTGGCCAAGGCCTGCGCGGCCTCCATGTCCAGGTCGGCGATGGTCACGAGCGCGCCGTCGGCCGCGAGGCGGCGCGCGATGGCCGCGCCGATGCCCTTGGCACCACCGGTGACGAAGGCCTTGCGGCCCGCGAGGGGGTTGGGGGCGGCCATGTTCAGCGGCCCGTGAAGGTGGGCGCGCGTTTCTCGATCACGGCGGCCAGGCCCTCGCGCGCGTCGGCCATGCCCGAGAGGTAAGCCTGCATGCGGTTCTCTTCGGGCATGCAGGCGTCCACGCCGGAGCCCAGGCCGTTCCACAGCAGGCGCTTGGTGCCGGCGAGCGCGGCCGGCGCGCCGGCGGCGAGCTGGCGCGCCAGCGCGAAGGCTTCGCTCTGCAGTTGTTCGTCGTCCACCACGCGGGTGATCAGGCCCATGGCCAGGGCCTGTGGCGCGGTGATCACCGGGTTGAGCATCAGGATCTCCATCGCCTTGCGCAGGCCCACCAGCTGCGTGAGCGTGACGGAGACCCCCGCGTCGGGCACCATGGCCACGCGCGTGGCGCCGGCCAGGAATTTCGCCGAGGCGCCGGCGACCACGAAGTCGGACGAGCACACCAGGCCCATGCCGCCGCCGCCGGCCGCGAAGCCGTGCACGGCGCTGACCACCGGCGCGTTGAGCCGCATCATCATGGAGGCCACGATCTGCAGGTAGGACGTGGCCATGCGGATGTAGTCCGGCAGCGCCTCGCCCTTGGAGAGGAAGGTGTGCACGTCGCCACCGGCGCAGAAGTTCTTGCCCTCGCCGGTGATCAGCACGGCGCGCACGCGGCTGTCGCCGTGCACCGCCGTCATCACCTCGTGCAGGCCCTTGAGCATGGCCATGTCCAGGCCGTTGGCGGCCTCGGGCCGGTTCAGGCGGATGTGGGCCACGCCGTCGGCATGCAGCGCCAGCAGCGCCGGGCCTTCGCCGATCAGCACCTCGGGGGTTGGCGTTTTCTTGTCTTGTGGTGCCATGGGTGTGTCTCCTGGGGTGCGCTAGATGAGGAAGGCCATCGAGTACAGCGCGGTCTCGTTGTTGACCAGCACGACTTTCTTGCGCGCCATGCGCAGGGCATCGCCCTCGCGGCGCAGGGTGTATTCGTTGCGCGAGGCCCAGAGGGTGTCGCCCCGCGCCGGGGACGACTCGAACACCATGGCGTTGGAGGTGACCAGCAGTTCCTCGCCCTCGTGTTTCAGGATCTCCACGTTCGAGACCACGCGGCGCAGGCGCGACTGCGGGGTCTGGCTGTAGCGCTTGCCGGTGTGGAACTGGCGGATGCGCAAGGCGATGCGCGAGCGGTTGTCGTAGATGATGGACATTTCCTTTTCCGGGTCACCGCCCTCGCCGTTGGCCGGGATCCAGTAGACGCCGTCGTCGGTCCACAGGGCTTCCCAGTCGTCGTAGGCGTGGTCGTCCTGGTAGCGCGCTTCGCGGTAGATGAACTGCGTCACCTCGTCGAGCAGGGAACGGGCATCGAGTGCCAGGGAGCTCATGCAGCCTCCATCATGGATTTGTAGTGGCGCCAGATGCCGCGCGAAGGGGTTTCGTCGGTGTTGTCGCTGATGCGGTAGCCGTTTTCGTCCAGGCGCTCGCGGTGGCGGCCCCGGCCCAGGTAGAGCCACTCGGGGTTGCTGGACTGCACACCGAGCTGCGTGCGCTCGTACATGGCGGCGTCGTCGGCCAGCAGGAAACCGGCCGGGCCCACCGAGCCCATGGTCTGCTGGCGCAGGCGGCGGTTGATGTCGGGCGCGCCCTTGAACTGGATGGCGGTGACGTGCTGCACCGTGTGGTCCACCGACAGCGGCTGCAGCACGAACAGCTGGATCTCCGCGATGAACAGGTTGGGGAAGATCATGATGTGCGGCGTGCCGTCGATCATGATTTCGCGCGCCTTGTCCTTGCCGTAGGCCGCTTCCATCTGCGCGACGTAGGCCGGCAGCCGGTCGGCCGTGGTGCCGAACCAGCCCATGGGCACATCGCGCTTGCGGAACTCGGGCCGCAGGTCGTTTTCGGTGTGGCCCTTTCCGAAGTCGCGCGAAACGGCGGTGGAGTCGCTGTCGTACAGCGTGCCGATGCCGCTCTGCGCCACCTCGAAGATGGAGGCGTGCACGAACGAGGGGTGGTAACCGTCGGTCTCGTTCTCGACCAGGAACTTCCAGTTGGCCTTGACCTTGTGCTTGAGGTAACCCGCCGTGACCTCGACCTCGCCCTCGGGCGAGTTCATGCACAGCGCGTCGATCGCGCCGGCGGCCGCGCCCAGGTGCTCCAGCAGCGACTCGCCCTCCTCCGCGAACGAGCCGAACACGAAACCCCGGTGCGAGGCCACGCGCGCCACCTTGCCCAGGCCGAGCTGGGAGCGGTCGGCGCCCTCGTAGCCCGAGGGAAACGGGTAGCCGCGCAACGCGCCGTCGTTGGCGAAGGTCCAGCCGTGGTACGGGCAGGTGAAGGAGCGCGCGTTGCCTTTCTCCGTCATGCAGACCCGGTTGCCGCGGTGCGGGCAGCGGTTGTGCAGCAGATGGATCTGGCCTGACTTGTCGCGCGTCATGAGGATGGGCTCGGGGCCGATCGACTTCATCACGTAGTCGTTGGCGCTGGGCACCTCGCTCTCGTGGCCCACATAGACCCAGGTGCGGTACCAGATCTTCTGCAGCTCGGCCTGGTAGATCGCGGGGTCGGTGTAGAGGGAGCCGTGCACGTGGTCGTCGCGGACGAGGTCGTCCCAGCGAACGGCCGAGCCGGTCGCGGCAGCGGGCGCAATGGGAATCACATGGGCGCAGTTGCTCAAGGTGTCATCTCCGTGGTGTCGGGGGCGGATCGGGCTTGTTGTCCGTTTCCGATGGTGCAATAATAGTCCGACGAGACGGACTATGTCAAGCCATCGTCCACCGGTCCACCGAAAAGGAATTCGCTCCCATGCCCATCGTCACTTTCATCGAACACGACGGCACCGCCCGCCGCATCGACGCCCCCAACCAGCGCAGCCTGATGCAGATCGCGGTGGACAACGGCGTGCCCGGCATCCTCGGCGATTGCGGCGGCTCCTGCAGCTGCGCCACCTGCCACGGCTACATCGGCAGCGAGTGGGCGCCGCACCTGCCGCCCATTTCCGAGACCGAGGCCTTCATGCTCGAAGGCGTGCCCGAGCCACGCGAGACCAGCCGGCTGTGCTGCCAGTTGCGCATGAGCCCGACGCTCGACGGCATCGTGGTGCACCTGCCGGCCGAGCAGGTCTGAACAGCGAGCCATTCGGACTCTCGCGGCCCGCCTCATCCTCCACCGATACGGGTGGGGGAACCCTGCTCTTCACGCTCTTAGACTGCACGCGAACGTCGTGCAAGCGCCCTTGCCGAACGACGCGGTCGCCAGAACAGGTTTATGTAGCTACAATAACATGCGTGTCACCTTCGATGCCGCCAAACGGGACCGAACACTTCTGGAAGTTGGACTGGATTTTTCCGATGCCGCCCTCGTGTTCGAGGGCACCACGCTCGAGATGGAAGACACGCGCAAGGACTACGGTGAGATCCGCATCATTTGTTATGGCCTGCTGGCAGGCCGCATGGTGGTGGTGGGTTACACGCCGCGTGGCGCGGATCGCCACATCTTCAGCATGAGGAAAGCCAATGACCGCGAAAAAGACCGCATCGGCCCGCTCCTTGAAATCTGATCTGAAAAAGGTCGATGCCCACCGACTGCAGGCCTCGGAGTACGAGGAACTGCCCGAACTGACAGAAGACATGCTGGAGCGCGCCACGATCAACAAAGGCGGTCGCCCCAAGGCCTCTTTCACCAAAGTGCTGGTTTCCGTGCGCTACAGCCCCGAGGTCCTCGACTACTTCCGCAGCACCGGTGCCGGCTGGCAGGCCCGCATGGACGGTGTGCTCAAGGACTACGTGGCGCAACACGCTCGGCGGTGATGGCTGCCTGGGCATCGACAGGCTGGCTCACATAAGCCATCAGGCATTCCTGCGTCATCGTCGCCAGCTGGCGGCCCTGCTGGTCGTGCACCGAGCCGATGGACAGGCCGCGCCCGGCCTGCGCGCACGGGCTGGTGCAGTCCACGTGCAGCCACTGGTCGGCGCGCACCGGGCGGTGCAGCCACAGCGCGTGGTTCAGGCTGGAGATGTAGAGCGGCCGGCCGTGGAGGTCGCGCAGGTGCAGGCCCAGCGCGGCGAAGTTGAGCCACCAGTCGGAGAGGTAGGCGAAGGCGGCGGCCTGGAAGCGCGCATCGTCCGGCAGCGGCTGGATCGCGCGCATCCAGAAGCGGAAGCGCCCGTTCATGTGGGTCTCGGCGAGCTGGCGCGTGGGGTCGGGCACGCGGAAGTCGATGCTGGGCTTGCGGTCCTGCGAGTAACCACCGAGCCGCGTCAGGTCGCCGATCAGCGCGCGGTCCACCTCGTCGAACCGGGGCAGATCCTCCGGCCGCTCGCCCAGGGGCGCGGTGCTCGGGCTGGCGTGGGTCGGCGCGTCCAGCGGCAGCGCGCAGGTGACCTGCGCGTCCAGCACCGTGCGGCCATTGCCCTGCGCGGCGCGCACGTGGCGCGAGCTGAAGCGCTTGCCTTCCTGCAGCACGGTCACGCCGAAGTCCACCGGCTCATCGGGCATCGCGCCTTGCAGGAAGAGGAACTGCATCATGGTCGCCTCGCGGCCGGCGGGCACGTCCATCAGCGCGGCCATCATGGCCTGCCCGAGCAGCTGGCCGCCGTACGAACGGCCGTTGAGGTTGGCGTCGCCGTGGCGGCTGCGCCAGCGCCCTTCGCCCAGACGGTCCAGCGTCAGCAAGGCTTCGATATCGAGATCGCTCCAGGTGGCCTGTGGCATGGGTCAGGCCTCCGTGGACAGTCGGCGGTGCCCGGCCGTGCGCGGAGCGATCCCGGGTTTGAGCCGCCAGTCGGGGCCGAAGTCGGCCAGGGGGTGCGAGGGCATCACCTCTTCATGCTCGATGCCGCGCAACCGTGCCTCGTAGGCGTCGAGGTAGGCGTGCCGCTGGGCCTCGTCGGTGTACTGGATGGAGAAGCCCACGAAGGGCGGCAGCACCTGCAGGCCGCCGTAGCCGAAGGTGCCGTGCTGCAGGTGCCACAGGATCACGTCGCGCTGCCCCAGCAGGCCGTCGGCCTCCATCATGTCGGGGAAGCAGCCGGTGGTGAAGGCCAGCATGGCCTTGCGCCCCTTGAGCCCGCCGTTGTCGAAGCGTTTGCCGCCCGCACCGTACACGGTGCCGTTGACGAACACGCGGTCGATCCAGCCCTTGAGGATCGCGGGCACCGAGAACCACCACAGCGGGAACTGCAGGATCAACAGGTCGCAGGCCAGCAGCTTGTCGAGCTCGGCCTGGATGTCGGGCGTGAAGGTCTGGCGCTGCGAGGACTGCTTCTGCTCGCGGTCGTACTGCAAGGCATCGGGGAAGCGCCGCTCGGTGAAGTCATCGCCCGTCGCCACGGGGTTGAAACCCATCGCGTACAGGTCGGACACGACGACCTCGTGCCCGCAGGCCTGCAAGGTCTGGACGGAGCGGTCGAGCAGCGCCTTTCCGAAGGACCGGGGTTCCGGGTGGGCATAGACGATCAGCACATTCATGGCGGTCTTTCATTGGGGGTCGAATCCCAATAATAAACCGCCGCGTCTGATTATTTATAGAACAGGCGAGGCCCTAGGCGTCTCGTTCTGGCCCGGCTTGGTCGCGGGCACCCTCCACGCGGCGTTGGCGCGAGCGCTGCAGCAGCAGGCCCACGAGCACCATGGCCGCGGCCGAACCCGAAAGGCCGGGAGACATGAGCACCAGCCGCGCGAGGCCATCGACCGCTTCGACGCTGACCTGCTGTGCGTGATCGACCAGCGCCACGATGTCGGCGGATTGCACGTTGGGGATGTCCTCCAGCCGCACGTGGAACTCCTGCCAGCCACCGCGAAAACGGATCTTCGCGAAGACGCCATCGGCGACCGCCACCAGCGACAGCACGCCCAGAGGGCGCAGCAACTGTTCCAGCATGTGGCCGCGGTCGGTCGGCAGCGCGGTCTCGTACACCTCGGCGACCAGCTCCGGGATGGCCATGCCATTGCGGGCAGGGGGTGGATCGCCGCCGCCCTCGGACGGCCCGGTCGTCGGGTTCATGAAACCCGGCCTGACAGGGCTCGCATGAGGTCCAGCGCCGTTTCCAGGGCCTCCTCCGCGCGCAGGAACTCGTGGTGGCGGATGAACCAGGACGCCTCGTCCAGCGCGACCAGGGCATCGGCCACACCCACGGCGGACGTGGCATGCAGCGCGCGGCGGGCCTCGCGGATGGCCGAGATGGCCAGGCTGTCGTGGCTGCAATAGACGTCGACCTGCGCCCGCCGGACATGGTCCATGGCTTGCATCGACAGCGGCACAGCACCCGACTCGTGCAGCGGAGGGGTGTAGGCCGTGGCGCCGACCATCGCATCAACGAGCAGGAGCGCGGGGAGGTTGTTGGACATGTTCGGCCTTTCTGGTCGGTGGTTGGGATGAGGTTCACTCTGCGGCGGGCGTGGGAACGGGAGGTTGCAAACGACAACGCCGCAGATGACAAATGTCATTTGCGGCGCCGTGGCATGGTGGGGCGCGGCGGGGGGCTGCCGGCGCCCCACCCCGTTGCGTGCGTCAGCCCGCGGCTTTCTGCTCGGTCGGCATGGCCTTCTGCTTGTGTGTCGCCTTCTTGGCCACGTGCTTCTTGTGCGGGGCCTTGGCGGCCTTGTGCTTTTCGGCCGGCATGGTCTTGGGCATCGCGGTGGTCGCGGGGGCGGCCGCCGGGCTTGGCATGGCGGGTTTGGGCGAACTGTCCATGGTGCTTTGCGCAAAAGCGCTGGCCCCCATGGCGGCAATCGCGGCGGTGATGAGGACGGTACGTAATTTCATTCGAAGCTCCAGGTTCGCAGCGGTCTTGGATTGCGGTCGATGCTGCGTTTCGTCAACCACGGTTCCGATGCTGGTGGCCCGGTGTGCTTCGCCGGTGTCAATCCACCCGTTGGCACATTTCACTTGCAATCGCGGGGATCAGAGCTGGAACCCCAGCCACAGCAGCATGCCTTCGGCGATGTCGCGCGCGAGCCCGGGTGCGGTGGCCACGTAGGGCTGTGCCGTGCCGCGCTCCTGGTCGAACCAGTCGGCGAACCGCTGCACGTCGGCCGGCGGGTGGAAGGCGCACATCAGCTCGTAGTTCAGCAACAGGCTGCGGCTGTCCAGATTGGCCGAGCCGCACAGGGCCAGCGTCTGATCGAACACCGCGAGCTTGGCGTGCATCATCCCGGGCGCGAGCCAGATCCGGCCGCCGGCCTGGGCCAGCGAGCGCAAGGCCCGGCCCCGCGCCATGTCCGAGAGCCGGTGGTTGGAGCGGGCGGGCACCAGCAGGTCGACCACCACACCGCGCCGCGCGGCCAGGCACAGCGCCATCAGCAGCGCCGCGTCGGGCACGAAGTACGGTGTGGCCAGGGCGATGCGGGCCTTCGCCCGGTAGGCCGCCGTCAGCAGCAGCGCCAGCACGGTGTCGTCCGCCTGGTCCGGCCCCGAGGCGACGAGCTGGGCACCTTCCCCGGCCTGCGCGCTGGCGTGGAGGACTTCGCGCGAAAGGGCCGGCAGGCCCCGGGCGAAGCGCCAGTCGTGTTCGAACAGCTCGCTCGCCTGCTGCACCAGCGCACCGCCCAGGTCGAAGCTCAGATCGCGCCAGGGCGCCTGCCCGGCTGAACCCATGAAGTACTCGGCGGCCAGGTTGCGGCCACCGCACCACAGGCGGGCCGAGGGCAGGCCCGCGTCGGCGATCAGCATCTTGCGGTGGTCGCGCAGGTTGGTGCGCCCCCGGATCGGCGAGCGCAGCGGCGGCACGAAGCGCACGAACTCGGCCCCCGCGCTGGTCAGGCGGTCGAGGCTCGGGGGACGCTGCATCAGGCTGCCCATGCCGTCGAGCAGCAGGCGCACGCGAACGCCCTGCCCGGCCTTGGCCGTCAAACGGTCGACCACCGCCTGCCCCGGCCCCTCGCGCCCCAGGATGAAGGTGCACAGATCGAGGGTGGCCTGCGCGCCGTCGATCGTGCGCATCAAGGCCTCCTGGGCTTGGCGGCCATCGCGGTGCAGCCGCAGGTCGCGGTAGGCGGCGGGTGCGGGCTGTCCGAGCGAGACGATGGTGCCGGCCGCCCAGCCATCGCCCGAGGCCAGTGGGCGCGGCGCGGTGCCCGCGAGGGAGGCCGGTCGGGCGAGCTTGCGCGAACCGAGCAGCAGGAACGCCGGCAGGGCCACATAGGGCAGCAGCACGATGAACAGGACCCAGGCGATCGCCGACGCGGGCGGCCTGCGCTGGCGCATCGCGTGCGAGCTGAAGACGTAGACCAGGACCGCCAACGAGACGGCGAGGCCGTGCAGTGTCAGCCAATGGCTGGGCAACATGTCACTTGTCATCTGCCTTTGCGCTCCATGCAATACCGCCCAGGCCGGGCAAGCGCAGTATCCCCTCATGTCCAGGCTCCCTCCTGGAACCCCGAGGAACCCCACCATGCCCACCGACCCCCAACGGCGCATCTGGATGGTGACCACCGCCAGCCTGGGTGGCGCGGCGGCGGTGGTCGCGGCCTACCCGTTCGCCGCGTCGTTCGCCCCGAGCGAGCGGGCCAAGGCGGCCGGCGGGCCGGTGGAGGTCGATGTCTCGACCCTGGCTCCCGGGGCCACCACCATCGTCGAGTGGCGGGGCAAACCGGTGTGGGTCGTGCACCGCACGCCCGAGATGGTGGCCGCGCTGCAGGGCCACGACGCCGAGCTGGCCGACCCGCAGTCGAACCGCAACCAGCAGCCCGCCTATGCCCGGAATCCGGCCCGTTCGATCAAGCCCGAGTTCTTCGTCGCCGTGGGCATCTGCACCCACCTGGGCTGCTCGCCCACCTCGGTGCCGGCAGGCACCGGCAATCCCGGCCTGCCCGCCGACTGGCCCGGTGGTTTCTTCTGCCCCTGCCACGGCTCGACCTTCGATGGCGCGGGACGGGTGTTCAAGAACAAGCCGGCACCGAGCAACCTCGAGGTGCCGCCGCACCGCTACGCGAGCGCCACGCAACTCGTGATCGGCGACGACGACGCACCCGCGTGAATCAGAACAGCGTCTCGACCTCGCTGGCCAGCAGGTAGCCCGCGCCGCGCTCGGTGAGAATCAGCGTGGGGTTGGTGGCGTCGGCTTCGATCTTGAGGCGCAGGCGGCGGATCTGCACGTCGATCGTGCGGTCGTAGACCTCGGCTTCATGCAGGCGCGACATCGACAACAACTGATCGCGGCTCAGCACGCGCCGCGGCGCCCGGCACAGCGCGTTGAGCAGGCTGAATTCGCCGTTGGACAGCTCCACCGACTGGCCCGCCGGCGACACCAGGCGGCGGGTGCGCAGGTTCAGCTCCCAGCCCGAAAAGCGGTAGGCGCGCCGCGTGTTGTCGCGCTCGGGCAGCGTGGCCTGCACCTGGTAGCGGCGCAGCACCGCGCGCACGCGAGCGAGCAGCTCGCGGGGGCTGAACGGTTTGGTGACGTAGTCGTCCGCGCCCAGCTCCAGGCCCATGACGCGATCGGCCTCCTCGCTGCGCCCGGTCAACAACACGATGGGCACGGTGGCCCGTTCGCGCAAGGCGCGGGCCAGCAGCATGCCGTCCTCGCCGGGCAACCTGAGGTCCAGCAACACGAGGTCGATGGCCTCGCGGTCGAACAGCGCGAACATCTCCGCCCCCGAACACCCGGCGCTCACGCGCATGTCGTTCTTGCCGAGGTACTCGACCACCAGGTCGCGCACGTCCGCGTCATCGTCGATCACGAGAATGTGGGGAACGGTGGTGGTGCTCATCGTGTGGCGCCCAATGTAGCGCAAGCCACCGCTCGGGACACGCGGCGGCGCATACTGGACACCCATGCGCACAGGTGCCTCGTTGAACCGATCGACCCCTGACACCACCTTCCGACCGCGAGCCTCGGGCCTCCCGTGGCTGTTCGCACTGGCGCTGTGGTTGCTGCTGGTGGCGGTCACCTCGCTGGCGCTCTGGCAGTTGCACCGCAGCGCACTGGAGAGCCAGGGACGGGAAATGGCCCTGCTCTCCCTGGCGCTGACCGACGAACTCGATCGCGGCTTGCAGGGCGCCGAAGAGGGTTTGCAGGCATTGGCCCTGGAACTCGGCCGGCGCCGACTGCCCACGGTGGACAGCCAGACCGTCCAGGCGCTGCAGACGCGAGCGGCCCTGATGCCGCTGGTGACCACGCTCTGGCTGCTGGACAAGGACCAGGCGCCGATCGCCTCGTCCGAGGCCACGGCCCCGCCGGACCTGCAGACCTTCCTGCCACGGCTGGACTCGCTCGCCGAAGGGGCCACCGCCTTGAGCCAGCCCTTCGTGCCGGCCGGGGGGGCGCAGGCGCAGGTCGCGCTGGCGTTTCGCGTGGGCGCCGTGCACGGCCACCCGGGCGGCTGGATCGTCGCCGCCATGCCGGCCAACCAGTTGCTGGGCGCCTTTGGCGTGGCCCTGCCCGCGGCCGACGCGCGCATGGCCATCTTCCGCCGCGATGGCGCGCTGCTCGCGGGGGTCAACGTCGGGCTGCTGCGAGCCGATGAGGCCGGACTGGCGCAGCGCCCTCGCCTGGCCAGGCAGCGCTTCAGCGATGGCAGCGAGCACCTGGTCGGCTCGCACCGGGTGCCGCGCTACGGCCTGGATGTCGTGGTGTCCCGGGAACTCGCCGCCGTGCTTCAGGGCTGGCGTGGCGCGCTGCAGCTGGCCATCGCCGCGCTGGCCTTCCTGCTGGTCACCATGGCGGCGGCGGTGCACTTCGTGACGCGGTCCGAACGGCAGCGGCTGGCGGCGCAGCAAGCCCTACAGGTGCAACTGGCCCGCACCAGCCGGCTCGAGGCCCTGGGCGCCCTGGCCGGCGGCGTCTCGCACGACTTCAACAACGTGCTGGCCGGCATCGTCGGGTACGGGGAAATGGCGCAGGACGCCGCCGCGCCCGGCAGCGACCAGGCCCGGCACCTGGACAAGGTGCTGCAGGCCGCCCAGCGCGGCCAGTTGCTGA
This sequence comes from Hydrogenophaga sp. FW305-3-2-15-A-LB1, assembly GCF_058787875.1. Lineage (NCBI taxonomy): Bacteria > Pseudomonadati > Pseudomonadota > Betaproteobacteria > Burkholderiales > Comamonadaceae > Hydrogenophaga > Hydrogenophaga sp. FW305-3-2-15-A-LB1. The sequence continues at coordinate 99,393 of NZ_JBYTAE010000006.1, forward strand.
TCGAACGCATCCTCTCGTTCAGCCGGGGCGGCGCGCGCACCTCGGCCGTCTTCGAGCTGGAGCCGGTGGTCGAGGAGGTGCTGACGCTGCTGACCGCCTCGCTGCGTCCGGGGGTGGTGCTGGAACGGATGCTCGCCGCGCCCGGCGCGCGGCTGCGCGGCGACGCGACGCAGGTCTTCGAGGCGGTCATGAACCTGTGCACCAACGCCATGCAGGCCATGCCCGATGGCGGCATGCTCAGCGTCCAGCTCGAGCGCCGGCAGGTCACCACGCCCCAGGTGCTGTCCCACTCGCCGCTGCCCGCTGGCGACTACCTGGCGCTGGGCGTGACCGACCAGGGCGTGGGCATCACGCCCGAGGTCATGGAGCACCTGTTCGAGCCGTTCTTCTCCGCGCGCGGCACCCAGGGCGGCACGGGGCTGGGCCTGGCGGTGGTCTTTGGCGTGGTCGCAGAGTTCGGCGGCGGGATCGACGTCGACAGCCTGCCGGGCCAGGGTGCGCGCTTCACGCTCTACCTGCCCGAATGCACCGACGCCGTTCCCGAATCGACCGCAGCTTCCACGCCCGTGCCCGCCGGCGCCGGCCAACGCCTGCTGGTGGTGGACGACGAACCGGGGCTGCTGGCGCTGGCCCAGGAGATGCTGACGGGCCTGGGTTACGAGCCCGTGTGCTTTGACGATGCCGGCGACGCGCTGCAGGCGGTGACCGAGGCGCCGCAGCGGTATGCCGCCGTGATCACCGATGAACGCATGCCCGGCCTGAGCGGCACACAGTTCGCCAGCACCTTGCGGGCGCGCTCGCTGCAACTGCCAGTGGTGCTGGTCAGTGGCTACGGCGGGGCGCTGCTGGCCCGCCGCGCCAGCGACTCGGGCGTGACCCGCGTTCTGATGAAACCCCTGCGGCGCGACGAACTCGCTCGCACCCTCGCCGAGCTCATCCCCTGATGGGCGGGTCTGCCCGCCTTTGTGTCAGATGGCACACAAGCACCCGGACCGCGACACATGGCACGGCAGCCCAAGGACCAAGATGCGCCCATGATGGATGCCGACACCCTTGCAGAAGGCCAGGACACCCGATCGCGGCTGCTGATCCATGCCTGTGCCGACGAGACCCGCTGGTCCGTGCCCGTCCTGTGGCGGCGCATGCTGGCGCGGGTGCGCGGCGCGCCGCCCGCTGACCGGGCTCCGCCCACGCTGGAAATCCACGATCTGCCGGGGCGCCGTCTGCTCACCCTCACCAACGCGGGCGCCCCTCTGATCGACATGGTGCTGCCGACGGGCACCTACCACGTCACCGCGCTGACCGGCGAGAACCGCCGCAGCTACACGGTGGTGCTGGCGCAGGACGCCACGACCGAACTCCACCTGCTGCCGGCCCATTCGCGCCGGCATTGAGGGTCAGCGCTGGGCGCGCGCCGGGAAATCGTCTTCCTGAAAGGCCTGCCCGCCGCGCGAGCCCGCGGCCACCCGCTGGGCCTCTTCGGTGCGCAACTGCACGCGCCGGATCTTGCCCGACACGGTCTTGGGCAGTTCCTGCACGAACTCCAGCCGCCGGATGCGCTTGTACGGCGCGAGGTGCTCGCGCGAGAACGCAAAGAGGGCCTGCGCCAGTTCCGGGCTGGCCACCACCCCGGGCCGCAGGATCAGGTAGGCCTTGGGCACCGCGAGGCGCACCGGATCGGGGCTGGGCACCACGGCCACCTCCATCACCGCCTCGTGCTCCATCAAGGCGCTTTCCAGCTCGAAGGGGCTGATGCGGTAGTCCGAGGCCTTGAACACGTCGTCGGCGCGGCCCACGAAGGTGATGTAGCCGTCGGCATCGCGCTGGGCGATGTCGCCCGTGTGGTAGTGACCGTCGCGCATCGCGCTGCTGTTCTGCGACTCGCTGCCCTGGTAACCCGCCATCAGGCCCAGCGGTCGCTGCGCCAGCGGCAGCGACACCTCGCCTTCGCTCGCGGCTTGTCCGTCCACGTCGAGCAGCTCGATGCGGTAACCAGGCAGAGGCCGCCCCATGGAGCCCGGCTTGAGCAACTGGCCCGGCGGGTTGCCCACCTGCGCCGTGGTTTCGGTCTGGCCATAGCCGTCGCGCAGGTCCAGGCCCCACGCGGCGCGCACCTGTTCGATGATCTCGGGGTTGAGCGGCTCGCCGGCGCCAATGAGTTCGCGCAGGCTCAGGCGCTCGCGCCGCGCCGCCAGGTCTTCCTGGATCAGCATGCGCCACACCGTCGGCGGCGCGCACAGGCTGGTCACGCGGTGGCGTTCCAGCACGGACAGCAGGCCGGGTGCGTCGAAGCGCGCGTAGTTGAAGATGAAGATGCAGGCCCCGGCGTTCCAGGGCGCGAAGAAGCAGCTCCAGGCGTGCTTGGCCCAGCCCGGCGACGAGATGTTCAGGTGCACGTCACCCGGCAGCAGGCCGATCCAGTACATGGTGGCCAGGTGCCCGACGGGGTAACTCTGGTGCGTGTGCAGCACCAGCTTGGGCTTGGACGTGGTGCCGGAGGTGAAGTACAGCAGCAGCGGGTCGGTGGCGCGCGTGGGGCCATCGGGCGTGAAGGCCGTGGCGGCCTGCGCCGCGTCCTCGAAGCGCAGCCAACCGGCCACGCTCTCCCCCACGCTGATGCGCGTGTAGTCGCCCGCGAGGCCGTCGAACTTGCCCGTCTGCGCGCTGGCCGCGACCACGTGCCGCACCTGGCCGCGCTCCAGCCGGTCGCGCAGGTCGTCGGCGGTCAGCAAGGCGGTGGCCGGGATCAGCACGGCACCCAGTTTCATCGCCGCGAGCATCACCTCCCACAGCGCCAGCTCGTTGCCAAGCATGAGCAGGATGCGGTCGCCCCGCTGCACGCCGATGGCGCGCAGGTGGTTGGCCACCTGCGAGGAGCGCTCGGCCATCTGCGAGAAGGATCGTTTCACCTCGCTGCCGTCGTCGCCCACGATGTGCAGGGCGGTGGCGCCGTTGCCGCGCGCCATCGCGTCGAAGTGGTCCAGCGCCCAGTTGAACTCGCCCAGCACGGGCCACTGGAAATCGCGGTAGGCGCGCTCGTAGTCCAGTCGGTGGGTGAGCAGGAAATCGCGAGCGGCCAGAAAGGAAGCAGTGGAATCTGTCATGGTTCCTCGGATGTCTTGGGGCGGGACATCCGGATTCTGCTTGAACTCAGCGGGGGAAAAAATGCATGGCTGGCCGGCATCACCGATGGCTAGCAAAAACGACACCTGAGAACCAAGCCTCAGGGTCGCCCCACGAAAAAAACTATTTGGTCAGGATCAGCTTGCCCAGCTTGGTGGATTGCAGCTTGTACATCGATCCGTTGTGCGCGATCTGCACGCACTTGCCACCCTGCAGCAGCGACAGGCTGTCGATGCTCGAAAGCCCATCGAGCACGCTCGGCGCGACCTGGGTCTGCGCCTCGTCCGCATCGACAGCGGACACGGCGGCAACACGTCGCGGCACGCGCAACAGCGGACGGGTGATCGACAAAGTCTGCATGGCATCGGCTCCTGGGTGGTCAGTGCATGCAGTGTACCCCATAAATGCGACTGATTCTCATTTATAAAAAATAAACTGCGCGCTGATGCAGGATCCGGACGCACCAACATGGGCCGGCTCGGTTGTTGCTATGGCTATACGGGGAAACACCGGGATCGCCCGTCCGTCTGCCGATGGGCCCAGATTTACAATGTGAAAGCCCGTCACTGCCGCATTCAGCGGCGTTCAAACGAAAGACATTTCATGAAGAACCTCTTCCTTTCCC